>JBKJOI010000926.1:0-6885 GCA_046595695.1 Haliangiales bacterium
CCAGGGTCGGCGACTGCGCCGAGGCCGAGCGTGCACCGCCGCCAGGGCGTGACTGCAGGTTCGGGAGCAGCATCGTGGAGATCCCGTAATAATGGTAGAGCGCCCATGCGATGGCGGTGGGCGCGGCGACCGCGCGCATCACGAACGAGCCCGTGAAGAAGCCGATCTCGTCGATCGCGTGGGTGTCGGAGGGGTCGGCCATGGCCACGGTGAGGTTCTGCTCACGGTCGAACGACATGGGCACGACGCGGAACTCGCCCGCGATCTCGGGGGGCAGCCGTGCGATCACCGACGGTGTGATCTTGCCCAGGTCGTTCCAGGCGACCTGGGGCACGAGCAGCCGCTGCCGGTAGAAGCCGCACAGCTTCTCCTCGTTCAGGAGGCCGCGCGCGACCAGGTGCTCGGTCAACGTGCCACCGCTCTGGCGGCGCGCCTGATGGGCCGCAACCAGCTGCTCCTGTGTGATGAGCCCGGCCCGCACGAGAAGCGGGCCAACGATATCTGCCAAAGAGACTCTCTCCCCGTTAGCCCGTCGGGAAGAGGATCATCGAGCAGTCCCTGGATCGTGTCAATCTGAGCAGGTGCCGGCGCGGACGATTCGTATCGATCTAGATCACAACGCGACCACCCGCCTCGACCCGCGCGTGGCCGCCGAGATGCACCGCGCGCTCGCCGAGGTGCAAGGAAACCCCTCCAGCGTGCACGAGGACGGCCGGCGGGCCCGGGATCTCGTCGAATCGGCGCGCGCCGAGGTGGCCCGGCTGGTGAATGGCAGCTCCTCGGGCGTGGTGTTCACCTCGGGCGGGACCGAGGCCGACGTGCTCGGGGTCGTCGGCGGGGCACGGGCAGCGCGGGCCGCGGGGCGACCGGCGCGCGTGGTCAGCTCGCCGCTCGAGCACCCCGCGGTGGGCGGCGCGCTCGCCGCGCTCGCGGCCGAGGGCTTCGAGATCGTGCGCGTGGCCGTCGACGCGGCGGGACGCATCGACGCCGACGAGGTCGCGCGCGCGCTGGCGCCGGGCGCGGCGCTGGCCAGCTTCGCGCTCGCCAACCACGAGCTGGGCAACGTCTACGATGTGGCGACGTTCGCGGCGGCGGCGCACCGCGCGGGCGCGTTCGTGCACGTCGATGCGGTGCAAGCCGCGGGCAAGCTGCCCCTCGATGCCGGCGCGCTGGGCGCGGATCTGGTCGCGATCTCGGCGCACAAGCTGCATGGGCCCAAGGGCGCGGGCGCGCTGTGGGTGCGCCCGGGCGTCGCGCTCGCGCCGCTCTTCGGCGGCGGGCACCAGGAGAAGGGGCTGCGCCCGGGCACCGAGAACGTCCCCGGCGTCGCGGGGCTAGGAGCGGCGGCGCGGCTGGCGCGGGTCGAGGGCCTGGCCGACGCGGCGCGCGTGACCGCGCTGCGTGACCGGCTCGAGGCCGGCGCCCGGGCTCAGGGGGCGCGTGTCCACGGCGACGGCGCGGCGCGCGTGAGCAACACCCTGAACCTGGCCTGGGACGGCGTCTCGGGCGAGGTGCTGGTGATCGCGCTCGACCTCGAGGGGATCTCGGCGTCGATGGGCGCGGCGTGCACCTCGGGCAGCATCGAGCCGTCGCCGGTACTGCTGGCGCTCGGCATGGGCCGGGCGCGCGCGGCGGAGGGCATCCGGCTGAGCCTGGGCCGTGACAACCGCGACGAGGACGTCGATCGCGTGCTGGCAGTGCTACCGGCCCTGGTCGCCCGGATCCGTGCCGCCGGGCCGGTCTGACGGCGGCGGCGTGGGCGAAGACGGCGGCGCGGGCGCCGCGTTCTCACGATCGAGCAGCTTGGTGAGCTGGGTCTGGTGCTCGCGCTCCTTCTTCCAGCTGCCGCGCACCATGAGGACGCCCGCGTAGATCACGCCGCCGAAGAAGGCGAGCACGACCGCCGTGCGCGGCGACCAGCCCATGCGCGGCACGCTGACCAGCACGGCCACGGCCGAGAGCCCGACGACGAAACAGCCCAGGATGAGGTGGAGCCGGCGCATCACCGCTAGTCTACCCGATGCAGGGTGACCACGGTCTCGACCTGCGGCGTCCCAGGCATGAGGTCGAACGGCTGCACCCGGCTGGTGCGGTAGCCGGCTGAGGCGAGCTCGGCGAGATCGCGGGCGAGCGACTCGGGGCCACAGCTCACGTAGACGAGCAGGGGCGGGCGCGCCGCGACGATGGCCGCGCGCGCCGCGGGCGAGAGCCCCTTGCGCGGCGGGTTCACGCACAGGCCGTCCACCGGGCCGGGCACGCGCGCCAGGCCGTCGGCGGCGTCGCCGAGCTCGAAGCTCACGCGCCCTTCGAGCCCGGCCACCGCCGCGGAGCGGCGCGCGTCGTCGACCGCCGCGCCGATCGACTCGACGCCCACGACGCGCGCGCCGCGCGCGGCCAGGGTCAGCGCGATGCCGCCCGCGCCCGAGTAGAGGTCCACGAGCCGCGCGCCGGGCGCCGCGCCCAGCTCGTCGGCGACGTGCGCGTACAGCCGCGCCGCCTGCGCGCGGTTCACCTGGAAGAAGGCGCTCGCCGACAGCGACAGGCGCACGCCGCCGACCTCGTCGACGAGCTCGCCCGCGCCGGCGAGCACGCGCTCGCGCTCGCCCAAGAGGCCGCCGCCCGACGAGGCGTTCTCCTGCAGCACCAGGCCGATGAGCTCGGGCCGGGCCGCGCACAGCCTCTGCGCCGCGCCGGCGAGCGCGTCGGCGCCGTCACCGCTGCGCGCGACCACCAGCGCGAGCACGCGGCCCTCGTGGTTCGCGCGCAGGATCACGTAGCGGAGCTCGCCGCTCCGTGTCGCTTCGTCGTAGGCGGGGAGGCCGGTGCCTTCCAGCGCCGCGCGCAGCGCCACGACCGCCGCCTGGATCGCCGGCTCGGGCACCTGGCAGCCCTCCATGTCGACGAGCTCGTGCGACGCCGGGGCGAAGCTGCCCAGCACCAGCCCGGCGCGGCCATCCGGCGCGGCGCCGATCACGAACTTGGCGCGGTTGCGCCAGCCCAGCTCGGCGGGCGCGGCCACGACCGCGGCGACCGGCACGTCCTCGATCGTCGCCCCCAGCGCACCGACCAAGCGCGCGTGCTTGGCCGCGAGCTGGGCCGGGTAGGCCAGATGCTGCAGCGCGCAGCCGCCGCAGTGCCCGAAGGCCGGACACGCGGGGCTGACTCGTTCGGGCGACGGCGCGCCCAGGATGCCCAGGAGCCGGCCCCAACCGCGCGGCTCGTGCGGGCTCTCGTGCGCGACCTCGGCGCGCACCGTCTCGCCGGGCAGCGCGCCGGCCACGTGCAGCGTGCGCGCGCCGTCCTGACCGACGCCGCGGCCGTCCTCGTCCAGCGACTCGATGGGCAGGCGCGCCTCGCGCATATGTGGTAGAGGCTACCTCAGTCGTCATGGATCCGGTCGTAACCCCCGATACCGTCGTCGTCGCCCTGTCGGGCGGCGTGGACAGCGCGACCGCCGCGGCGCTGCTGGTCGAGGCTGGCCACCGGGTCGTGGGCATCACCATGCGCCTGTACGACGCGGGCGGCAGCGAGTCGTCGTCGGGCGGGCGCTGCTGCGGGCCGCGCGACATCGAGGACGCGCGCCGCGTCGCGGCGCACCTGGGCATCCCGTTCTACGTCGCCAACTACGAGGCTGAGTTCCGCGCCGCCGTGATCGACGACTTCGTCGACGAGTACGTCGCCGGCCGCACGCCCAACCCGTGCGTGAAGTGCAACGAGAAGATCAAGTTCTCGCCGCTCTTGCGGCGGGCGCGCGCGCTCGGCGCCACGCGTCTGGCCACCGGGCACTACGCGCGCCTCGAGGTCGGCGCTGACGGCCGCCGCCGGCTGTGCCGCGCGGCCGACGCGCTGAAGGACCAGTCGTACTTCCTCTTCGCCATGCCCGACGAGGATCTCGACATGGTCGAGTTCCCGCTCGGCGGCATGGTCAAGGACGAGGTGCGCGCGCACGCTCGGCGCCTGGGCCTGCCCAACGCCGACAAGTCGGAGTCGCAGGAGATCTGCTTCGTGCCCGACGGTGACCAGGCGGCATTCGTCGAGCGCGTCTCGGGCGCTCGCGCCCCGGTCGGCGGCGAGATCGTCGACCTGGGCGGCCGCGTGCTCGCCGAGCACGCGGGCGTGCACCGCTTCACGGTCGGCCAGCGACGCGGCCTGGGCAAGTCGCTCGGCGTCGGCGAGCCGACCTACGTGATCTCGGTCGACGCGCTCAAGCGGCGCGTCGTGGTCGGCCCGCGCGAGGAGCTCCTGCGCACCGAGGTGCGCGTGGCGCGCGTGCGCTGGCTGGGCGGCGCGCCTGCCGGCGAGGTGCGAGCGCACGTGCAGGTGCGTCACCGCCACCGCGCCGCCGCCGCGCGCATCCTGCCCGGCGACGTGGCCGGCGAAGCGACCGTGGTCTTCGACGCGGCCGAGCGCGCGGTCGCGCCCGGCCAGGCGGCGGTGTTCTACGACGGCGCGGTCGTCCTGGGCGGCGGCTGGGTCGCGTGATCCAGGCGCCGCCGCACGAGCGAGCGAGTCGGCAGAATAGACTCGCAGCGGGGGACGTAGGAGCCCCACGAGCGGTACAGTCATGCCCATGGCCAGCGTACGCATCTTCGGCAAGGACAGCTGCCCGTACACTACCGACGCGCGCGAGGACTACGCGCGGCGCGGGTACGAGGTGGAGTACGTCAACGTGCGCCAAGACCCGAGCCGGCTGGCCGAGCTGCTCAAGCTCTCCGGCGGGCGGCGCGCGGTCCCGGTGATCGACGAGGACGGCAAAGTCACGGTCGGCTTCGGCGGCACTTGAGGCGTCTGACGCGCTGCCGTGTGCAGCGCTCGTCTCGCTAGGTACGCTTCGCTGCGCGCTCCGCGACGATCTGCCGGTGCAGCTCGATGGCCGCGTAGGCGTCGCGCCAGGCCGGGTCGCCGATGCGCGCGAGCTTGCCCATGAGCCCGGCGTAGGCGCGCGCCAGGTAGCCGCCCGCCATGGCGTCACCGTTGGCGCGCAGGACCCGGTAGTGGGTGAACAGAATCTCCTCTTCGGACCACTCGATGCAGCGCACCTTGTCGAGGCACTGCACGGCCAGGAGCGACGGGCCGCGCGCGCCCTTGGCGTCGCCGGCCTCGAGGCGGGCCCAGGCGGCGCGCGAGAAGCCCTGGATCTCGACCGCGGGCAGGGAAGCCTCGCGGCCGACCTGGGCGGCCTCCATGGCCTCGTCCTCGGCGCGCGCCAGATCGCCGGGGCCGCGGCGGCGCAGGAGCGCGTAGGCGAGCTGGTTCTTTGCGTTCGCCAGCACGTAGCGGGCGCCGATCTCGCGCGCCAGCGCGATCGCCTCGTCGAGCCAGGTGAGGCCGAGCGGGGGATCGCCGGCCAGCGTCTCGGCGTGCGCGGCGTAGACCAGCGCGTCGGCGCGGCTCCAGCGCGAGCCGGTCTCGGCGTGGATGACGAGGCCGCGCGCCGCCCACTCGCGCGCGTCGGCGTAACGACCCAGCTCGAGGTAGATCGTGCCCACGATCGACGCGCTGTCGCCCTCGCGCGCGCGGTCACCCAGGCGCCGGCAGATGTCGAGCGCGCGCAGTGCGTGCTGCATCGCGTCGCCGAAGGCCTTGCGGTAGAGGTACACCACCGCGACGTTGTTGCAGATGATGCGCTCGGCCCAGGTGTCGCCGACGCGGCGGACGCGCTCGAGCGCGGGCGCGTAGAAGCCGAGCGCGGCGTCGAAGCGCGAGCACATGAGGTGGATGCGGCCGGTGCCGATGAGCGCGCGCGTCTCGTCGGCGCTCGCGCCGATGCGGCGGAAGATCTCGAGCGCGCGCGTGACCGCGTCGATCGCCTGCTCGAAGTCGGCCTGGCGCTCGAAGGCCTCGGCGCGCAGGCGCAGCGCTTCGCCGCGCGCGCGCTCGTCGCCGCCCCGCTCGGCGGCGCGCTCGGCGGCCAGGGTCGCGGCGACCGCGGCGGCGTACTCGCCCAGGCGCAGGTGGCGCGCGGCGGCACGGCAGCGCACGTCGGCGAGTCGGCGCGGATCGCCCTCGGAGAGCGTGGTCAGCGCGTCGAGATCGCGCTTCTGTGCGTCGTGCTCGCCGAGGTGGAAGTAGGCCTGCTCGCGCCCCGAGAGCGCCTCGCGCAGGGCGGTCGGCGCGTTGCCCGGCCCGCCGCCGCCTCCGCCCGAGCCGCCACCACCGCTGCCTCCGCCGCCCGGGCTCGCGGCGTCAGTGTCCGTGATCAGCACGAGCGCGCGCGAGAACGCCGCCACCGCCTCGCGCGCGTCGAACGCGGCGAGCGCGAGGCGGCCGGCGCGCAGGTAGAAGTCGGCGGCGCGGCGCGGCGCACCGCCCAGCTCGAGGTGGCGCCCGATGGCCAGCGGCGCGTCGGTGCGCTCGGCGCCGTCGCGCGCGCGCGGCGCGGCGAGCAGCTCGCCGATGCGCCGGTGGGCGTCGCGCCGCGCCGCGCCGGCCAGCGCCTCGTAGACGACCTCCTGGAAGAGGCGGTGGCGGAAGGCGAGGGTGCCCGCGGGATCGTCGCGCACCAGCACCTCCAGCTCGACCAGGTCGGCGAGCGCGGCCTCGGCGCCGGCGCCGAGCAGCTCCGCGAGCACGTCCGGGTCGAAGCTCTGCCCGAGCACCGAGGCGTGCTGCAGCGCCGCCTTGGCCGC
Source organism: Haliangiales bacterium (assembly GCA_046595695.1). Lineage (GTDB taxonomy): Bacteria > Myxococcota_A > Polyangia > Haliangiales > SHYZ01 > JBKJOI01. Next base: position 6,630 of record JBKJOI010000926.1, read on the forward strand.
GGGCGCCAGGCGGTCGACGCGCGCGGCGATCACGGCGCGCGCGTTCTCGGGCAGCTCGCCCGGCCCGAGCTCGCCGAGCGCGCCCGCCAGCTCGGCCAGGAACAGCGGGTTGCCGCCGGCGCGGCTGGCCACCAGCGCGATCGTCGTGTCGGGGGCGTTCTCGCCCAGCCGATCACGCAGGAAGTCGACGCGCTCGGCCTCGGACAGCTCGCCCAGCACCACGGCGCGCTCGCAGCCCGCGGGCAGCGCCGCCGGA
>JBKJOI010000941.1:0-2583 GCA_046595695.1 Haliangiales bacterium
ATCGACGACTTCGCGCCCAACCTGTCGTTCTTCTTCTCGAACGGCATGGACCCCGAGTACTCGGTCATGGGCCGCGTGGCGCGGCGCATCTGGGCCAAGGCGCTCAAGCACAAGTACGGCGCGGCCGAGCGGTCGCAGAAGCTCAAGTACCACATCCAGACCAGCGGCCGGTCGCTGCACGCGCAGGAGATCGCGTTCAACGACATCCGCACCACGCTGCAGGCGCTCATGGCGCTCTCCGACAACTGCAACTCGCTGCACACCAACGCCTACGACGAGGCGATCACCACGCCCACCGAGGAGAGCGTGCGGCGCGCGCTCGCCATCCAGCTGGTCATCAACAAGGAGTTCGGCCTGTCGATGAACGAGAACCCGCTGCAGGGCGCGTTCATCATCGAGGAGCTCACCGAGGTGGTCGAGCGCGCCGTGCTCGAGGAGTTCCGCCGCATCAGCGAGCGCGGCGGCGTGCTCGGCGCCATGGAGCGCATGTACCAGCGCAGCCGCATCCAGGAGGAGTCGCTCTACTACGAGCAGCTCAAGCACGACGGCACGCTGCCGATCATCGGCGTGAACACCTTCCTGGACCCCAAGGGCTCGCCCACCATCGTGCCCCCCGAGGTGATCCGCGCCGGCAAGGAAGAGAAGGAGTTCGCCATCGCTGCCCGCGACGCCTTCCACGCGCGCAACACCGCGACCAGCCCGCGCGCCCTCGCCGCCGTCCAGAAGGCCGCGGTCGACAACGAGAACGTCTTCGCCGCCCTCATGGACGCCTGCAAGGTCTGCACCCTCGGCCAGCTCTCCCACGCCCTCTACGGCGTCGGCGGCCAGTACCGCCGCAACATGTAGCGTTCTTACTTTCGGGACGGTGTTCAGGATCTTACTTTCGGCCGCGCCGTAAGCATCTCCAGCACTTGCCCCGAAAGTAAGATCCTGAACACCGTCCCCGAAAGTGAATTGACGCGGCGCGGCGGGGGGGTGCAATAGTTCGGGCCAGATGGCGCAGCAGAAGACGTTTCCTGAGGTGAGCGCGGAGGCGTGGCGGGCCCAGGTCGAGAAGGAGCTCGCGGGCGCGTCGTTCGAGAAGGCGCTGACGTTCGTGACGCCGGAGGGGCTGACGATCCAGCCGCTCTACGCAGAGGCGAGCGGCCCGGCCGCGGCTGACGCGGCGGGCGTGCCGGGGGCCGCGCCGTTCGTTCGTGGGGCGCATTCCGTGGCGGAGGCCCGCGCGTGGACGGTGTGCTCGCGCGTGGCGGCCGATGCGGCGGCGGTGCAAGAGGAGCTCGAGGGCGGAGCCACGGCGCTGTGGGTGCAGGTGGCGCCCGGGCAGGACGTCGCCGCGGTGAAGGCAGCGCTCGCAAGCGTTCCGGAGCACGTGCCGATCGTGCTGGGCGTCGGCGTGGACGTCGCGCTCGGCCTTGCCGCGCTGGCCGACGGCAAGCACGTGCAGCTCGCGGTGGATCCGATCGGCGAGCGGGCCAGCAGCGGCGCGGACGCCGCGGGGGCGGCGGACGTGCTCGCGAGCCTGGTGAAGGCGACGGCGGGGCGAGTCGCGGTGGTCGACACCCTGCCCTACCACGGCGCGGGCGCGAACGCGGCCGAGGAGCTCGGCTTCGCGCTGGCGACCGGCGTGGTGTACCTGCGCGCGCTCGAGAGCGCCGGCCTCGACGTTGGCTCGGCCGCGGCCCGCATCGGCTTCCGCGTCGCCGTCGGGCGCGACACGTTCGCCGAGCTGGCCAAGCTGCGCGCGCTACGCCTGGTCTGGCACAAGGCGCTCGCCGCCGCGGGCGCGCCCGACGCGCCGCTCGCGCACCTGCACGCGACCTGCTCGCCGCGCACGCTGTCGCAGCGCGACCCATGGGTCAACATGCTGCGCGTCACCACCGAGGTCTTCGCCGCGATCCTCGGCGGTGCCGACGCCGTGACGCCCGAGCCGTTCGACGCCGCGCTGACCGCGCCCGGGCCGCTCGGCCGGCGCCTGGCGCGCAACACGCCGCTCGTGCTCGGCCACGAGAGCTACCTCGGCCGGGTCGTCGATCCGGCGGGCGGCTCGTACTACCTCGAGAACCTCACCGATGGGCTCGCCCGCGCTGCGTGGAGCGTCTTCCGTGAGCTCGAGCGCGAGGGCGGCATGGCCGCGGCGCTCGCCTCGGGCAGCGTGCGCGCCCGCTGCGACGCGTCGTGGAAGAAGCGCGCCGACGCGCTCGCCAAGCGCAAGGACGCCCTCACCGGCGTGAGCGAGTTCGCCAACCTGGGCGAGAAGCTGCCCTCGACGCCGGCGCTCACGCCGGCCGACGCGCCCTTCCCGCTGCGTCGCGACGCCGCGCCCTTCGAGGTCCTGCGCGACAGCGCCGACGCGGCCGCCGCGCGCGGCGCCCGCCCGCGCGTCGCGCTCGCCACTCTCGGCCCGCTCGCCGAGCACAAGCCACGCGTCACGTTCGCGCAGAACTTCTTCGCGGCCGGCGGCTTCACCGTCGACGAGAACGTCGCGGACGCCGCGGCCGTCACCGCGGCCGCCGCGGTCTGCATCTGTGGCACCGACGAACGCTACGCTACCGAGGCGGCTGCACGCGTGCGCGAGCTGTG
>JBKJOI010001000.1:0-9501 GCA_046595695.1 Haliangiales bacterium
TGCTCGTGACCGGGCCGCCCGGCATCGGCAAGTCGCGGCTGCTGAACGAGCTTCTGCGCACCGCCGACGCCGAGGGCGCGACCTTCTGGGTCGGCCGCGGCGATCCCTTGCGACAGGGCACGCCCTTCGGCCTGCTCACGCCGGCCTTGCGGCTGGCCGCCGGCCTCGAGGACGGCATGGATACCGACGAGGCGCGCCGGCGCGTGCTCATGCTCGCCGGTCCGCTCGCCGCGGGCGACGAGGGCCGCGTCGGAGCCTTCCTGGGCGAGCTGTGCGGGCTGCCGCCCCCTGCCACGGGCGTCTCCGAGTTCCACGCCGCGCACGAGAGCCCGCTCCTGCACGCCGATCAGCTGCAGCGCGCCTGGGAGGAACTCGTGCTCGCGGCCACCGCGGCGCGTCCGCTCGTGCTCGTGCTCGAGGATCTGCACTGGAGCGACGCCCCGTCGATGAAGCTGGTCGAGGTGGCGCTGCGGGCCTGCCGCGCGCGCCCGCTGATCGTGCTGGCGACCGCGCGCCCGGAGGTGCACGAGCGTTTCCCCACGCTGTTCGAGGACCGTGCGCTCACTCGGCTCGAGCTCGGCGAGCTGGGCCAGCGTGCCTCGGTGCAGCTCGCCGCGGCCGTGCTCGGCGAGGGCGCCGGGCGCACGCAGATCGAGCGCATCGCCGAGCGCAGCGCCGGCAACGCGCTGTACCTGGAAGAGCTCATCCGCGCCTTCGCCGAGGGCGTGGGCGACGACGTGCCCGCGACCGTCAAGGCCATGGCCATGGTGCGGCTCTCGGCGCTCGAGACCGACGATCGGCGCGTGCTGCGCGCCGGCAGCGTCTTCGGCGACGCGTTCTTGCCGGAGGGCGTGGCACATCTGCTCGGCCGCTCGTCGGCGGGGCTCGCCGAGCGGCTGGTGCACCTGCGCGAGCGCGAGTGGGTGAGCGCCCCTGGGGCCGGCGGTGCGGCCGCAGGCGCGAGCGAGCACCGCTTCCGCCACGGGCTGCTGCGCGAGGCCGCCTATGCGACCCTGACCGAGACCGATCGGCAGCTCGGCCACCGCCTCGCCGGCGAGTGGCTGGTCGCGCACGGCGAGCGCAATGCGGCGGTACTGGCCACCCACTTCGAGCGCGGCGGCGATCGCGCCCGGGCCGGCCACTGGCACGCGCGTGCTGCCGAGCAGACGCTCGCCGCCAACGATCTGCAGGCGGCGCTCGTCCACACCGCGCACGCGATTCGCTGTGGCGCCCGCGGCGAGCGCCTCGGTGAAGTCCGGCTGATCGAGGCGGTCGCGCACCACTGGCTGGCTGCGCACGACGCCGAGCGGCGCTGCGCGCTCGAGGCGCTGCGGCTCTTACCGACCCTCGGTGCGTCGTGGTTCCGCGCCATAGAAGAGCTCGCCGAGGCCAGCCTGCCGCTGGGTGACGTCGAGACCCTGGTGGCGCTCGCCGACGGACTCGAGCCGGCGACCCTCGAGCTCGGCGGCGACGAGGCGGCCCGTCATAGCTTCCTGACCGCCGCGGCGACGCTCACCATGCAGCTCGCCCTGGGCGGGCGCGTCGGCACGGCCGAGACCGTGATGGCACGGCTCGAGGCGAGCGTCGCGGACGGGCCGCCGCCGCCGCCGAGCCCGCGGGCGCGCATCGAGTTCGCGCGCGCGACCCTGGCGATGATCGCCGGCGACCTCGGACGCGTGATCGAGCGGGCGCGCGCCGCTGTCACCGCCTACGAGGAAGCCGGCGACCTGCGCGAGGCCGCGTTCATGCGCTCGAACCTCGCGTCGGTGTTCTCGGACATCGGCGCGTGGACGGACGCCGAGGCAACCCTGCGCGAGGCCACCCTGGTCGCGGCGTCTCTCGGCTTCACCGTGGTGCTCGCGCACCTCAAGCACAACCTGGGGCTGGTGCTGGCGCGGCGCGGCGACCTGCACGCCGGGCTCGCGGTCGAGGCCGAGGCCGTGGCGCTCTTCCGGGCGGCTGGCAACCAGCGAAACGCTGGCGCTGCCCGCATCTACCTGGCCCTCATCCACGCGCTCGCCGGCGATCGCGTGGCCGCCGAGCGCGAGGCGCGCGAGGCCATCGCCATCCTGGCGCAGACGCCGCCCATGCGCGCGTACGCGCAGGCCGCGCTGGCCCAGGTCCTGCTCGAGCGCGGCGCGGCCGCGGAGGCGCGCGTGGTCGCGGGCGAGGCCATGGCGCTGCTCACCGAGCTGGGCGCGATCGACGCGGGCGAGCCGCTCGTCCGGCTGGTCCACGCCGAGGCGCTGTTCGCGACCGGCGATCCCGACGCCGCGCGCGCGGCGATCCGGGTTGCCGCCGATCAGCTGCGCGATCGCGCCGCGCGTATCACCGATCCCGCGTGGCGCGACAGCCTGCTCAACCAGGTGCCCGAGAACGCGCGCACGCTCGAGCTGGCGGCGCGCTGGGGCGCGTGAGGCGCGCTGGCGCTCGCGCCGGCCGCCATCCCACCTGCGCCGACAGGCGCCGACCCCGGTGCTCGACCCCGTGACCGGCTGGATTGTGTAACATGCAGCCCTACTTGGGAGATCGCGCCGCGACCCCTCAAGGCTACCGGATGGCGGTCGATATCGATCGCTGAAGGCGGCCTCGATGCCGCGGGGGCAGGCAACTTGGATCCCATGTTCAACATCCTGGTGGTGGACGACGACGAGTTGGTCACTCGCGCCCTCAGCACGCTCCTGCGCCGCCCCGGTCGCCGCGTCTTGACCTGCACCGATCCCTGCAAGGTCCAGGAGCTCATGACCGCGCAGACGGTCGATCTCGTCATCAGCGACGAGGACATGCCCGGGCTCTCGGGCGTGCGCCTGCTGTCGATGCTGCGCAAGTCGCACCCCGACGCGGTCAGGATCCTGCTGACCGGCCGCGGCACCGTGCAGACCGCCGTCGACGCCATCAACGAGGGTGGCGTCTTCAAGTTCCTCACCAAGCCGTGGGATCAGAAGGAGCTCGACGCGGTGGTCGCGAGCGCGCTCGAGACTGTGCAGGCGAAGCGCAAGCCGCCCAAGCCGCCCGTGGCCCTCGACCGCCGTCGCGCCATGCTCGAGGAGCTCGAGCGCGAGCACCCCGGCCTGCTCACCGTGGGCACGAGTCCGCATCTGGTGATCGTCGATCCGATGGCCGATTCCTTCGACCGGCTGGTCGCGGGCGTGCTCGCGCGCGACACGCTTCGGGCTGACACCGTGCGCCGCCACGCCGAGCCCGCCGCGGCCCAGGCCGGGCCGCTGGCGGTCGCCAACGCGCTCGCCGCGGTGATGCTCCGCCAGCCCTGCAACAGCCTCGTGATCGAGCCGCGCGACGCGGGCCACGTGGTCTCGATCGAGGCCGGCGTGCACAGTCACATCCTGATGACGCTGCCGCGCGCGCTCGGCGACACCGTGGTCGCGCGCTTCGGCGTCCTGGGCGGCCTCGACATCGGCGGCATGGGCGAGCAGGTCGGCCGGACGATCCTCCGCCTCGGCAACGACGAGTCGGAGTTCCTCATCACCTTCCGCACCAACCCGATGGGCCTCGCAGTCGAGCTGCGCCGCGTCGGCACCATCGAGATCGAGGTCGAGCCGGCGCCGTCGGCGTCGTCGCCCAACGGCGACTTCATCGGCCGCTACCGCATCCTCGACGTGATCGGCCACGGCGGCCTGGGCGTCGTGCACCGCGGCGTGCACGAGGCGCTCGAGCGCCCCGTCGCGGTCAAGCTGCTGCACAGCCACGCCCAGGACGAGATGGCGACCGCGCGCTTCCTGCGCGAGGCGCGCGCCGCCAGCCGCGCGCGCCACTCCGGTATCGTCGAGGTGCTCGACTTCGGCCAGTGCGCCGACGGGCGCGCCTTCCTGGTCATGGAGTTGGTCGAGGCGCCCACGCTCGAGCACCGGCTCTCCGACGGCGCATTCCCGCTCGAGCAGGCGGTCACCATCGCGGGCTGGATCGCCGCCGCGCTGGGCGCCGCGCACGACGCCGGCGTGATCCACCGCGACCTCAAGCCGTCGAACGTGTTCGTCGACGACGACCTCACCGTCAAGCTCTCCGACTTCGGCGCCGCCAAGATCATCGGCCTCGCCGGTCCCGAGCTCACGCAGGAAGGCACGACCGTGGGCACGCCCCACTACATGTCTCCCGAGCACGCGCGCGGCCTGCAGGTCGATCGCCGCACCGATCTCTACGCGCTCGGCTGCGTGCTCTACGAGATGGTCTCCGGCAAGCCGCCGTTCGAGGGCCAGACCGCGCTCGACGTGCTCACGCAGCACATCGGCACGCCGCCGCCCACGCCGGTCTCACCGCACGGGCCGGTGCCGCACGCGCTCTCGCGCTGCATCCGCCGCGCGATGGCGAAGAACCCGGGCGAGCGGCACCAGACCGCCGCCGAGCTGATCGCCGATCTCGCGCAGGCCGGCTCGTCGCTCGGCCGCACCGGCTGGAGACGCTGGCTGCCGTAGGCCCGGCGCGCGCGGCGGACGTCGCGGAAGGCCCGCGCGAGGCCGGACGCCGCGTCGCAGGCCGTCGGGGCCGGACGCCGCGCTATGACTTCTTCGGCTTGCGGTGGAACGAGTACCTCGTCGCGGTGTCCTCGGAGGACGCGTCCGAGATGTCCGTGAGCATCGTGTGCGGGACCGGCCGCGGTGCCGGGGTCGGGCGCGGCGTCGGGCGCGGCGTCGGCGGCGCGAGCGTGGGCGCTGCCGTCGTCGGCAACGGCGAGTCGCCCGGTGCACTTCCGCGCGCGAGCGGCGTGGCCGGACGCGCGTCGCGGTTGCCTTCCTTCCACGCCCGCGCCTCGAACTGCGCGACGATCGGCGCGGCGACGCGGAAGCGAACGATCGCCCCGCGGCGCGCCGCATTGTTCTCGGGCGGATCGACGATCTGCATCACCGAGCCGACCAGCACCACCTCGGTGACGTCGGGAAGCTTGAGCGTCAGGTGCACCTGGGAGCCCACCGGCGGGGGCGCGGGCGTGCGCAGCAGGACACCACCACGTTGCATCGCCGCGGTGGTCTGGTGCGCCTCTTCCCAGTTGCGACAGCGGATGGAAGGCGACCACGCGCCCGGCGCGGGCCCGAACGGTGCGTCGGTGGCAGCAGGTTTGTCGCGATCGCTGGGCATGTACGCTCGAACACCAGCTTAGCCGAGGCATCCCTGCTGCCCCGCATGGATCTTCGGGAATCCACCGTGGGTGCGAGCGTCACTGGGTTGACGCGACCCATGGACTGCGTGCGAGGCCGAGTGTTTCCCGACGCTTGCACGGTTGGATGGGAGGTCAGGGTGCGCACGCTCCTACCCGCGGGCCAGGGCGACGAACTCCCGGTGGTGCAGCGCCTCGGTCGCCGGGCCGCCGGAGCGCTCGGCGTTCACGCGCATGGCGCGCGCGAGATCCTCGACGCGGATGGCGTGGAAGCGGCTGGGCAAGAGCCACGCGAGGATCGGAAAGATCGCCTGGGTCAGCCGATCCTGCAGGCCGTAGCGGACGTTGCGCGTGACCAGCAGGCTGGGGCGGTAGTAGCTCGCGCGCGCGAAGTCGAGCGCGGCGAGCGCGTCCTCGGCGCTGCCCTTCACCGCCGGTCGCACCCACGACGATGGCCTGGTAGCTGGACATGTGCCGCCATCCTATGCGAGGGGACGGATCGTGGTTGAATGCGCCATGGCCAGCTCGGATGGAGGCAAGACGTCGCCGATCGCGTTCGTGTACCTCGGCTTCGCCGTGCTCGGCGCGATCGTACCGTGGACCTTCAATGTGTTGGCCATGCGTGAGCTCGGACGCGCGTTCACGCCGGCGGAGTTCGTGGCCGCGGGCTTCCAGGTCTCGGCGCTGCACAGCTCGCTCGCCGCTGACTTCTGGATCGGCGCCAGCGCGAGCCTGGTGTGGATGCTGGTCGAGGCGCGCCGGCTGCGCATGGCGCGTCCGTGGCTGTATGTGATCGTGACCTTCCTGGTGGCGTGGGCGTGCGCGCTGCCCGCCTTTCTCTGGGCGCGTGAGAGACACCTCGCGCGCGCGCGCGCCCAAGTTTCGTAAGATAGGGACCGATGAGCGATTCTCAGAGCTGGATGGTGTGCAGCGCCTGCCGCAAGGGCATCGGCTTCTCGCAGAAGCACTGGGTCTGCAGCGTCTCGACCTGCAACCGGCAGCGCACGCGGCTGGTCTTCTGCAGCGTCGGCTGCTGGGACAGTCACCTGTCGGTGCTGCGCCACCGTGACGCCTGGGCGGTCGAGGCGCACGCGCCCAGCCGCGCCGACTGGGAGGTCCAGCGCCTGAACGAGGAGCGCGAGGCGCTGCCGTCGGCGACGCCGATCGCTTCGCCGGTGAGAGGCACACCGCCGCCGCAGAGGCGCGTGGTCGAGAGCGCGCCGATGACGGTGCGGTCGCCGGCGCCGTCGTCGGGGATGGTGGCGTCGTCGGGGACGGGGGCGTCGGCCGCGGCGTCGGCCGCGGCGAGCGAGGACGACATGCTCATCGTGATGTCGAAGATGAAGAAGTACATCCGCGACAAGTCGGGGATGAACACCTCGGATGCCGTCGGCGCCGTGCTGAGCGACCACGTGCGCGCGATCTGCGACGAGGCGATCCGCATCGCGGGGGCTGACGGTCGGAAGACCGTGCTCGACCGGGACGTGCCCAAGCCTCGGCGGTAGCCTGCGTCAGCGCGGGGCGGGCGCGACCGCGGGCTCGTCGGAGGCGGCGGGCGCGGGCGCCGCGGGTGCGGCGGGCGCGGCCGTGGGTGCTGCGGATGCGGGTGCGGGCACCGGCCCCGCCGATGCACCGGGCGGCCGGGCGACGCCCAGCTCGACCAGCGCCGCCTGCATCGTCGCGTCGTCGATCACCTTGTCGCGGCGCATGGCCATGACCAGGCGCGCGGCCTTGCGGTCCAGCTCGCGCGATCGCGTCGCCGGCGAGCGCTTCCTGGGATTCGGCAGCGCCACCGCCAGCCGCGCCGCCTGCGCCGGCGACAGGCTCGCCGCGCTCACGCCGAACCACTTGCGCGCCGCCGCCTCGACGCCGAACACGCCGTCGCCCCACTCGGCGATGTTCACGTAGAGCTCGAGGATGCGGTCCTTCGTCAGGTGCTGCTCCAGCCGGCGCGCGATCAGCCACTCACGCAGCTTGCGCAGCGGGTTCTTCGATGGCGACAGGAACAGGTTCTTGGCCACCTGCTGCGTGATCGTGCTGGCGCCGTACTTCATGGCGCCGGCCTCCCAGTCGGCGCGCGCCGCCTGCTCGACCGCGTCCCAGTCGATGCCGTCGTGCTTCCAGAACTTAGGGTCCTCCGAGTGCACCACGGCGTTGCGCAGGTGCGGCGAGACGCGCGCCAGCGGCCGCCACGTCCAGCGCAGCTCGAAGGGCCGACCGTCGGCCTGGGCCTGCGCACGCCGCAGCTCGATGAACGCGGTGGTCGTGGGGTTCTTGCCGGCGAGCGAGCTCACGTCGGGCAACGTGCACCACACCGCGAGCGTCGAGACCGCGAGCACGAGTGTCAGCACGGCGATGGCGATCTTCAGGCGCCTCCACCAGCGTCGCCGTGGCCGCCGACCCGAGAGGGAGCCCGCGCCCGCGCCCGCGCTACGCGAGCCCGAGCTGCGCGATCCTGACCGCGAGCCCGCGCGCACCGGACGCCGCCCCGAGCCCGAGGCGCTCGGGGATCCTGGTGCTGACGAAGGAGGCCTGGCCATCGATCGGGAAGGCGCGCTACCGGATGCGCTACTTGAACTGGCTGACGAGCCGCAGCGACAGGCCCTTGTCGGCGCTCACCTCGATCGCGTAGGCGGTGAAGCCGTACTCCCCGAAGGCGCCCATGGCCTGGGTAGCGGGGCCGTCGCCGAGCACCTTGCCGAGCGTGGCCATGAACCGCTCGATGTGGAAGCCGAACATGACCAGCGGCGACGACGCGGCGGCGGGCGCCGCGAGCAGCGCGCGGGCACGTGCGGCGCTGCCCTCGCCGACGGCGACGGCCACCCGATCACCCTGGATGGCCAGGTGCGCCTGCTCGAGGCCGGGGATGCCGAACGACGCCAGCGGCAGCGCCACCGGCTTGCCGTCATCGCCGAGGGGACCGATCTGGCCGCCGAAGAGCGCGCTCACGCCGCTGCGGGCGACCTGCGCCGCGCCCGTGCCGAGCAGGAGCCCACCCGCGCGCACGCGCATCGGGCCATCGCCGATCACGAGCTCGTCGAGGATGCCCACAGCGCCCGCCAGGCCGGTCACGAACGGCGGCAGCGGCTGCGCCAGCGTGCCCTCGAGCTCGCGCGCGGCATCGTTCAGACCCACCAGCAGCGGGCACTCGAAGGGCTCGCGGATCACCGCGACCGAGGCGCGTCGCAGCAGCGCGATCGCCGCGTTCGCGTCGACGCCGACGCCGACCACCATGAGCGGCTGGCCGGCGGGCGGCAGCTGCAGGCCGGGCACAGGGCGGCCGATGGCCACGAACGCCTCGCTGACGTCGCGCGCGGTCTCGAACGTGACCGCCATGGCCATGCCGGACGTGTCGAGCCTCTCGTAGCCGACGACCACGCGCGGGAGCAGCGCGGTCAGGCGGGCCGCATCGGTCGCGCACGAGGGCGGCAGCTCGCGGCCCACGCTGTTCGCGATCGTCTGCGCCAGCGCCGCGCTCGGACCGATCTCCTTGCCGAGCAGCAGCGCCGTCACCCGGCGCAGGTCGATGTAGCCGAGGCCGCTCTTGAAGCCGTGTGTGCGCACGATCTGCGCGAGCGTGTCGTCCTGCGCGAGGCTCCGGTCCGGCCGCTTCTGGCCGAGCACGAGCGGCAATGCCTCGACGACGGCGCTTTCGGGCATGTACGCGACGACGATCTCGGTGGGCAGCACCGCGGCCAGCAGCGCGTGGCCGTCGGCGTCCACGCGCCAGTAGGCCTGGCCGCCGAGCTGCTGCTCGGGCATGGTGACCTTGGCGCGCGCGAGCACGCGCTCGATCACTGTTCGCGCCAGCGCCGGATCGCGGATCTCCAGCCGCGCGACCGGGAAGATGGACAGCCCGTAGACCACGAAGCGCGAGCGCGCGCTCAGCCCGAGCTTCTCCATGTCGGCCGCTGACTTCACGACGCGCAGCTCCTCGAGCCAGGCGGCCAGCAGCCGCTGCCCCGCCGGCAGCTGATCCACGCTGTCCACGCCGGCGCCCGTCAGCAGCCCATCGATCGCCGGGCTGATGTTCTCCGCCGAGTGGGCCAGGAACTTGTCCATGATCGCCGGATCGACCGGCTCCAGCATCGCAAACACATACGGCGTGTCCGCCGGGATCAGCGCCAGCGACGCCGGCGCTGCCGCCACCGCCGCGGCCGCCGCACCGCCCGCCGCCTTCGAGTGCGCGCAGCCCGTGGCCGCCATCAGCGTCAGTGCGAGATAGACGAGTGACTTTCGCATGGCCGCCATATAGCACGCGCCGCCGCGCCCCCCCGCGCCCCGATCTTACTTTCGGGGACGGTGTTCAGGATCTTACTTTCGGAAGCTCACCTTCGGGGACGGAACTCCCGAATTCACTTTCGCCGGCAAGTCAGCGGAACGCCGCGCTC
>JBKJOI010000068.1:0-3051 GCA_046595695.1 Haliangiales bacterium
GGGGCTCGCGTTCTCGCTGTGCGCGCGCCCCTTGTGCCCGGCGCGACCGGTGCGGCCGATGCGGTGCACGTGAACGTCCGGATCTACGGGCAGCTCCCACGCGATCACCACCGGCAGGCCCTTGATGTCGAGCCCGCGCGCGGCCACGTCGGTGGCGACCAGGATCGAGCAGCTCTTGTTGGCGAAGCGCAGCAGCACCTCGTCGCGCTCGCGCTGCTCGAGCTCGCCGTGCAGCGCCAGCACCGTGAAGCCACGCTCGCCCAGCTGCTTGGCGACGTCGCGCGTGTCGTTGCGGGTGTGGCAGAAGATGAGCGCCGACTCGGGGCGGTGCTCGCCCAGCAGCGCGGCCACGGCGTCGAGCTTGCGGTCGGGCTCGACCTCGTAGAACACCTGCTCGATCTCGGCGCCGGCGTCCTCGGTGTCGACGGTGACCTCGACGGGCGCGCGCTGCAGGCTCTTGCTCATGGCGCGGATCGCGCCCGGGTAGGTGGCCGAGAACAAGAGCGTCTGCCGGCTCTGCGGCGTCTTGTCGACGACCTCGGTGATGGCGTCGAGGAAGCCCATGTCGAGCATGCGGTCGGCCTCGTCGAGGACGAGCACGCGCAGCGTCCCGAGCTCGAGGTTGCCGCGGTGCAGGTGATCGAGGATCCGCCCCGGCGTGCCCACGATCACGTGCGGCGGGCGCTCGAGCGAGGGCTTCTGGGTGCGCACCGGCACGCCGCCGCACAGGGTGACCACGCGCAGGTTGGGGATGAAGCGGGCCAGGCGACGGATCTCGGCGCTCACTTGATCGGCGAGCTCGCGCGTCGGGCACAGCACCAGCGCCTGCGCGTACGCGGCCTGGGCGTCGATGCGCGACAGCAGCGCCAGGCCGAACGCCACGGTCTTGCCGCTGCCGGTGCGCGCCTGCGCGATGACGTCCTTGCCGGCGAGCAGCGGCGGCAAGCCATGCTCCTGCACGGGGGTCATCCGCTCGAAACCGAGCACGTCGATGGCGCGTGCGAGCGGCGCGGCGAGCACGAGCTTGGCAAAAGCGGTCATGATCGTCGGAGGCTACTCTTTCTGCGCCGACGGGCCGCGCTTTTTTCCGGCGCCCCGGCCGTGTCATGGTGGGGCTCGTGCGAGCAGCCTCGGTACTCTTGGCGTTGGCCCTGTGGGCCTGTACGGGCGGCGCGTCGCCCGGGGCGGGCGGGCCGAAGCGCAAGCGGCGGCCACGCCGGCCGGCCCAGGAGACCACGCGCACCGGCTGCGGCGACGCCCGGCTGCTGCCGGCGCCGACCGACCTGGGCGCGCGCGGGCCGTTCGCGGTCGGCCTGCGCACCGTCTCGGCGGGCGGCGTCACCGCCGACGTCTACTACCCGGCGGCCCCGGGTTCGGACGCGGGCGCGCCCGCGGTCGGCTTCGATCTGCGCGACCACCTGCCGACCGCCGAGGCGCTGCGCCTGCACGGCGCGACGCTGCCGACCATACCGTGCGCGTGCGCGCGCGATCTGCCCATCGACGCCGAGCACGGGCCCTACCCGCTCGTGTACTTCTTCCACGGCCGCGGCCTCACCCGCGCCGAGTTCCCGACGCTCTTCACGCACCTGGCCAGCCGCGGCTTCGTGGTCGTGACGCCCAACCTGCCCGGCGTGTCGCTGAAGTCGTACATCGAGGCCGAGGGCAGCCCGGATCGCGTACGCGCGATGCGCGCGCTCATCGCCGCGGTCGCCGCGCCCCAGGGTGAGCTCGAGTTCTTGACGGGTCGCCTCGACACCCGCGTCGGGCTGGTCGGGCACTCGCTGGGCGCCGGGGTCGTGCAGGAGCTCATCGACGACCACGGCGACGTCGCCGTCGTGATGGGCGCGCGCGGCCTGAACACGCGGCGGCGCGTGCCGGTGCTGGTGATGGGCGGGACCAGCGACATCTTCGCGCCCTACGCCGGGCAGGTGGAGGGCTACCTCCGCAGCCGGCCGCCCAAGCGGCTCATCGGCGTGCGCGGCGCGGGCCACATGCAGTTCGCCGATCACTGCGTGGTCTCGCCCGAGTTCGGCGGCTGGTACGGCGCGGCGGTCGCGTTCGGCCTGCCCTGGAGCGGCTTCCTGCTCAAGCTGGCCGAGCGCGGCTGCGCCGACGTCGAGATCTCGGCCGAGCAGGCGCACAGCGTGATCCTGGCCGCGGTCACCGGCGAGCTCGAGGAGACGCTCACCTGCTCGCCGAGCGCGGCCGACGAGCTCTACGACCTGGGCGATCGGTCGCTCGTGGCCGAGTACGCCGAGGATCTGGGCGGCCCGCCGCGCGCCGAGTGACGCCCGGCGCCGCCGGTCAAGGCGCACCCTCGACGTCGGCGAGTCACCGATCGAAGGTCGGCAGCTGCGAGTCCGCCACGGCCGGTGTCGTGCGAGAGTTCGGGAGGATGACAAAGCGCACTTATGGCGGGAGCTGCCACTGCGGAGCGGTCCGCTTCCGCTTCACGAGCGAGCCCATCGCCACCGGCTGTCGGTGCAACTGCTCCATCTGCGTCCGCAAGGGCGTGGTCATGTCGTCGGCGTACATCTCGCGCGCCGACTTCGAGGAGCTCGAAGGGCTGGATGGCCTGGCCGTCTACCACTTCGGCGACCGCCTGGTGAACCACTACTTCTGCAAGGTCTGCGGGATCTTCCCGTTCCACGACGCGACGGTCGCGCCCGAGAGTTACCGCGTGAACCTCGGCTGCATCGATGAGATCGACCTGCTCGGGCTCGAGGTCGAGCTCCTCGACGGCAAGTCGTTCTGAGGCGCGCGGGCGTCGCGACGAGCGCGCGGCGGGCGGGTCCACCGGCTATGCTGCCCGCCATGAAGCTCTCGTTCGTGACCGGCGCGTGGCGCCTGCTCGTGATCCCGGCGCTGCTGATCGCCTGCTCGAAGCCGTCGTCGTCGTCAGGTGGCGTCGACGCGCAGGCGGCGCCTCCCGTGCCCGCGGCGGCGGATGCCACGGTCGCGGCCCCCGTGCCCGTGGCCGTCGACGCCGCCGTGGCCGCCCCCGCCCCCCCCCCGCGCCCCCCCCCCGGCCCCGCCCCCGCCCCCCGGCCC
>JBKJOI010000145.1:0-8491 GCA_046595695.1 Haliangiales bacterium
CAGGAACTGGCGCATGTCCCTGGCCTGCGCGGTCGCGAGCGGCAGGACGCCGTCGGCGGCGGGCTTGTTCTCGTCGGCGGCGGCGAGCACGATCTCGGCGACCGGGCGCTTCGGGTCGATGGCGCGCGCCGCCTGCTCCATGGCCTTCAGGTTGCGGTCGAGATCGGCGAGCGCGATCCTCTCGAGCGTGGCGAGATCCAGGCGCACGCCCTGGGTCTCGGCCAGCATGTCGAGGAAGCGCTGCTCGCCCAGCGCGAACGCGTCGTTCGCCTGCGGGCGCAGGCCCTCGAGGTACGTGGCGTGCTCGCTCACCGCGGCGACGCAGCCGTCGAGCGCCCTCGTGACCTCTGCCTCGAGTGCCGCGTCGCCCAGCTTGCCCGCGAGCGCCTTGCGCATGTCACCGTTCATGAACTCGGCGTGGCCGCGCGCCTGCAGGATGGCGAGCTCGAGCCAGGTGCGCGGCACGACCTTGTCGACGTTCGTGCGCGCCTGCGCCAGGTAGCTGGGCATGGCCGTGCACGACGACACCAGCGCACGCGCCCGCTCGGCGATCGGCGCGTAGTCGCGGATGATGTACGGCGCCAGGTTCACGGCGCTCAGGTACACGGCCGGGTTCTTGTGCGCGGCGTCCAGCTCCTCGAGGGTGAAGCGCTCGCTGCGCGTGAGGTAGACGAGCACCTCGCGCTCGAGCTGGTGCTCGTGCGAGAGCGCCGCCGGGTCGAGCTTGTCCAGCTCGGCCGCGGCCACGTGCAGCCGTTCGATCTCCTCGGCGAGGGCGGCGGGCGAGCGATCCGGCAGCTTGCCGTCGTACTGGTGCCAGCCGAGCTCGATGGCGTCAGCGGGGCGGAAGTCGAAGTGCGCCCAGTAATACGTGTCGGCGAGCTTCTCGAACGCCGCGTCGGCGGCCGAGGGGGCGGGGCTGGCGGCGGTCTTGCCGGCGGGACCACACGCGGCGCCGGACGTCCCGGCGAGGGCCGCGACCAGCGCAACGGTCAGGATTCTGCACATGCCGGGAACATACCGACCCGGGTGCCGGCGGTTCAACCGCCAAGGCCAGATCTTACTTTCGGGGACGGTGTACAGGATCTTACTTTCGGGCCGAAAGTAAGATCCTGTACACCGTCCCCGAAAGTAAGATCTGCGTGCGATCAGCCGTCGAGGCGGAAGCCGGGCGGGGCCTTGACGCGCAGGATGGCGCCCGCCTCGTCGTAGGTCTCCTCGAGCACCTGGCAGCGCTCGAAGATGTCGGCGCGCCGGCCCTGCTGCTGCCAGTCGAGCCGGATCTCCATCTCGACCAGGTCCTTGGCGAAGAACTCGACGAGCGTGTCGCGCAGGCGCGCCACGTCCTCGGGGTCCTTGGCGCTCATGACCACGCAGCCGGGGAAGCGCGCGAGCAGCTCGGCGGTGCGCGCGGCCTGCGCGGCCTCGTCGCCGACGCGGTCGATCTTGTTGAAGATGGTCAGGCGCGGCAGCTCGCCTGCGCCGATCTCGGTGAGCACCTCGAGCGTGACCTGCAGCTCGCGCTCCCACGCCGGGTCGGAGCAGTCGACCACCTGCGCGAGCAACGACGCCTCGAGCGCCTCGTCGAGGGTGCTCTTGAACGACGCGACCAGGTCGTGCGGCAGCTTGTCAATGAAGCCGACGGTGTCGGAGACCAGCACGCGCGGATGCGTGGGCGGCACCAGCATGCGCACCGTGGTGTCGAGGGTCGCGAACAGCTTGTCGGCGACGAGCACGTCGCTGCCGGTGAGCGCGCGCATGATCGTCGACTTGCCGGCGTTGGTGTAACCGACCAGCGCCGCGCGCGACAGCTCCTTGCGGCGTGCGCGCTGGGTGCGGCGCTCCTCCTCGATCTGGAGGATCTCCTCCTCGAGCTCGGTGATACGATCGCGGATCTTGCGGCGGTCGAGCTCGAGCGCCGACTCGCCTGCGCCCTTGCCGCCGATGCCGCCGCGCTGGCGATCGCCGCCCTTGGCCTTGCCCTGCTCGCGCAGCCGCGGCGCCATGTACTTGAGCCGCACCATCTCGACCTGCGCACGCGCCGCGCGCGAGCGCGCGTGGCGGTGGAAGATCTCGAGGATCACCGCGGTGCGGTCGAGTACGTCGGCGCCGGTGGCCAGCTCGAGGTTGCGCGCCTGCGAGGGTGACAGCTCGTGGTCGACCAGCACCAGGTTGCCGACCTCGGTCTCGATGAGCTGCTTGAGATCCTCGAGCTTGCCCTTGCCGACGACGTGCCCGGTGTCCAGGGTGTCGCGCCGTTGCGTCAGCTCGCCGGTGACCTCGACGCCCAGGGTGCGCGCGAGCCGGCGCAGCTCGGCCAGCGAGCGGGCTAGATCGGTGTCGTCGATGCCGGGCAGCTGCACGGCGACCACGATGGCCTTCTTGGGCCTCTCTTCCTCGAAGACTTCGAACATCGGCGGGAGGGAAGCACGCTCCCGGGCCGGTGGCAAAGGGTTTCAAGCACTTGTGAAGAGGTCGTACGCCGCCAGCCCAGGCCGTAGGACAGGGCCACTGCATTCGATACAATGGCGCCGTCGCGGCGCTCGCCCGACGCAACTCCAAGCGATTCTCAGGGTGTCATGGCGTTCGAACGACTCGAAGACTTCCAGGGCGCCGCGATCCTGACGCTGGGTGTGGTGTTCTCGTTCTGGGAGAGCTGGCGTCCGGCTCGGACCATCAGCCGGCGCGCCGACTGGCGTCGCGACGCCCTCGCGCTGGTCGTGCTCGTCGTCGGCCTGAACGTGTCGGGGCTGCTGCTGAACGCCCTCTTCAAGGCGACCGGCCTGAACGCGGCGCTCGCCGAGGCGCCCTGGCACGGCTGGCCGAGATGGGTGCAGGTCGGCCTGGCGATCCTGCTCATCGACCTGAGCCTCTACTGGCTGCATCGTGCGATGCACACGAGCGCGCTGTGGGCGACGCACAAGTGGCACCATTCGGTCGAGCACATGTACTGGTTCTCGGGCATGCGCACCAGCCTGGGGCACGCGCTGATCTTCGCGGTCCCGCAGGTGCTGTTCGGCTTCTACGTGTTCCACTTCGCGGCGTACGAGCTCGGCATCGTCGCGATCCTCGGCGTGTTCATCCAGTACTTCGTGCACTCGAACCTGACCGTCCGGCTCGGCCTGCTCGAGTACGTGATCGTGACGCCGCAGTCGCACCGCCGGCACCACGCGCGCCTCGACGGCGTGCGCCACGGCAACTACGCGACGTTCTTCTCCTTCTGGGACCGGCTGTTCGGCACCTACGTCGACTGGCGCGAGCTGCCGGCGGAGTACCCGCTCGGCCTGCCCGATCGCGACAACGTCGCGCGCATGGCCATCGGGGTCTGAGGCGCCTCCGCGGTCATGGTTCCCGGTTCGAGACCGGCATGAGTCCGCTCGAACCAGCCGCAATGCTCCACGCCTGTGGAAGCACCGGCCTTCCGCACGCGTACGACCCCCGAACTTCACAAGAGGGATCAGCGCATGCCACCGAGATTCACCACGGTCGTCGTCTACCTCGTCGGGTTCGTCCTCCTCACCCTCGGATCATCGGCGTGTGGCTCCGGTGACTCCGGTCCAGTCCTCGCCGACAAGATCGGCCAGGTGGCGCGCATCCGCGTCGATGTGACCGGCTACGGCGGGACGGGCGAGCGCCAGCAGTTCTTCGTGGACGGTCCGGACGACGTCGCGGAGCTCTTGAAGGGGATCGGCGTGAAGCAGCGGGTGCACAGCGGGTCGAAGTTCAAGGACGGCGAATTTCCCGCGCTGGGGCTGACGTTCTTCGACCTCCAGGGCATGCCGCACGCGACCCTCAACTTCTCCGGAGCGATCGGTCCGCGCAACGAGCTGTACGCGATCGGCGACTCGGCCGACTACCTCGGCGCGGTGAAGCCCGCCGATGCGGAGCTCATGGGCCGGGTGATCGCGCGCACGACGCCGCCGCCCCGCGCGCGCTGAGGACGCCCCGGCTGCACCCCGGCTGCGCCCCGGCTGCCGCGGCGCGCATACGCCCCGCGTCCTGGCGCTTTTCGCTCAGAAGGGTGACCTGAAGCGGCCGCTTGGCCGGGTCTGCACGTGGCGCGGTTAACGATTCGTTTCCATGGGGATGCGTCGTCAACAATCTCACCCGCGTCATGCGCTCGTGCTGCTCGCGCTGGCCGGCGCGACGACCGCGGCGTGCCACCCGTCGCCTCCGGGCGGCATGATGCCCGGGCAACCCGACACGGACACCGACGCGGGCACCGCCGTGCCACCGTCCGACGACCGCCTGGTGTTGCGCGAGGGCTGGACGCTGCAGTCGTCTGCCAGGGTGCAGGCGGCCGGCGCGCAGGTGTCCACGCCCGGCTTCGCGACCACCGGCTGGTACCCGGTGACCGTGCCGGCGACGGTGCTCGCCGGCCTGGTGCAGAACGGCGTCTACCCGGATCCGTACGCCGGCGACAATCTGATCAGCATCCCGGCCGCGCCCTTCGCGGTCTCGTGGTGGTACCGCACCGAGCTCACGCTGCCTGCCGAGTTCACCGGCCAGGCGGTCGGGCTCGCGCTCGCCGGCATCAACTACGAGGCCAACGTCTGGCTGAACGGCCAGCAGGTCGCCGGCAAGGAGGTCGTGGTCGGCACCTTCACGAGCTACGAGTGGGACGTCTCGGCGCTGGTGCGCGAGGGCGCCGCCAACGCGCTCGCCATCGAGATCTTCGCGCCCGATACCGACGACGATCTTGCGCTCAGCTGGCTCGACTGGAACCCGTCGCCGCCCGACCACGATATGGGCCTATGGCAGGACGTCTATCTGACGCGCAGCGGGAAGGTGGCGGTGCGCGGCACGCACGTGCTCAGCGAGCTCGACGGCGCGTACGCGAACGCGGCGCTCACCCTCGAGGCCGAGCTGCGCAACACCAGCGCGCAGCCGGTACGCGCGAGGGTGCGCGCGCGCGTCGCCCGGGCGGGCGACCTGGCGCTCGCAAGCTCGATCGAGGTCGAGCAGGACGTCGCGCTCGCCGCCGGTGAGACCCGGACGGTCACCTTCGAGCCTGCGCAGCACGCGGCCCTGAACCTGGCCCAGCCGCGCCTGTGGTGGCCGGCGCAGCTGGGCACGCCGGACCTGTACGACGTGCGCGTCAGCGCCCTGGTCGACGACAAGGCCTCCGACGACGAGACGGTGCGCTTCGGCATCCGCGAGGTCACCTTCGAGCTCGACGGCAACGGCCACCGTGTCTTCCGCGTGAACGGCAAGCGCATCCTCGTCCGCGGCGGCGGCTGGGCCTCCGACATGATGTTGCGGCCGGCCACGCGCGAGCGGCTCGACGCCGAGCTCGCCTACGTGCTCGACCTGGGCCTGAACACCATCCGCCTCGAGGGCAAGCTCGAATCCGACGACTTCTACGCGCGCGCCGACGCGCTCGGCATCATGACCATGCCCGGCTGGATGTGCTGCGATCGCTGGGAGAAGTGGGACGACTGGACGTCTACCGACCACCGCATCGCGACCGCGTCGATGGAGGCGCAGGCGCGCCGGCTGCGCAACCACGCCAGCCTCATCGCCTTCCTCATCAGCTCGGACAAGGCGCCGCCCGCCAACGTCGAGCTCGAGTACCTGGGCGCGCTCACGCGCAACGACTGGCCGGTGCCGGTCATGTCTTCGGCGAGCGGCGACACCGCGGCCAGCCTGGGCCCGAGCGGCGTCAAGATGCGCGGACCCTACGACTGGATCGCGCCCGCGTACTGGTACCTCGACAACGATCGCGGCGGTGCCTTCGGCTTCAACACCGAGACCGGCCCGGGTCCGGCGGTGCCCGAGATCGAGAGCCTGCGCGCGATGCTCACGCCCGCCGCGCTCGACGAGCTGTGGCAGCATCCGGAAACCCACCAGCTGCACGCCGGGACCGCGGGCAAGCCCTTCGACAACCTCGGCCTCTTCGGCGCGGCGCTCGGCGCGCGTCACGGCGCGCCCACCAGCCTCGAGGACTGGGTGAAGAAGGCGCAGCTCATGAACTACGAGGGCGAGCGGGCGCAGTTCGAGGCCTACGGCCGCAACAAGTACGAGAGCGCGACCGGCGTGATCCACTGGCTGCTCAACAACTCGTGGCCGTCGCTGATCTGGCACCTCTACGGCCAGGACCTCAGCACCGCGGGCGGCTACTTCGGGGCCAAGAAGGGCAACGAGCCGCTGCACATCCAGTACTCGTACGACGACCAGTCGATCGTCGTGGTCAACCATACGCCCGTGGCCGAGTCGGGGCTGAGCGCGAAGGTGCGCGTGCTGAACCTCGACGCGAGCGAGAAGCTCACCCACGACGTCACCCTCGGCGTCGGCGCGGACGCCACCACCCAGGTGGTCACGCTGCCGGCGATGGCCGGGCTGTCGCCGGTGTACTTCGTCAGCCTGGAGCTGTCGAAGGCCGGGCAGGTGGTGAGCCACAACTTCTACTGGCTGTCGCGCAAGGCGGAGATCATCGACTTCGAGCACGGCGACTGGTTCCACACCCCGACCGCGCAGTTCGCCGACTTCACCGCGCTCGCGTCGCTGCCTGCGGCCACGCTGCAGGCGACCGCGACGTTCGCGCAGGCGGGCGGGTCGGGCACCGCGCAGGTCGTGCTCGTGAACCCGTCGACGCGCGTGGCGTTCTTCGTGCGGCTCGCGCTCACGCGCGGTGGCGGCGGAGCGCCGGTCGCGCCCGTGCTCTGGCAGGACAACTACGTGTCGCTCCGGCCCGGCGAGCAGCGAACGATCGACGTGCGCTACCGGGTCAGTGACCTGCGCGGCGTGGCGCCGGCGATCACCGTGAGCGGCTGGAACGTCGCGGCGCAGCAGCTGAGTCGCTAGGCGTGAAGGCTCTCCAGGTGGTTCAGCCTGGCGGTAGGAGTGCCTGTACCGGCCTGCCGGCTCCGCCGACGGCGGCGACCTCGCCGAGGAAGCGCTCGAGGTAGCCGGCGGCGCTCGCGTCAGTGACCAGCGGGTACGAGTACTCGATGGTCACCGCCATGCCGGCCTGCTCGCGCGCGAGCGCCAGGCCCAGCGGTGGCCGCCGGCCCAACGAGCCACGGATGGCCACGCTCTCGGTGCGCACACCGTCCAGCGCGGGCAGGGGCGGCGAGCGCATGTTGCTGAACAGGAACGAGAAGAACGACGAGCTCGTGTCCAGGTCCAGCTTGCGGAGCGCGCGCCGCATGAGCCAGGGCGGCAGGAGCAGGCACATGACGCCGATGTTGACCGGCGTCTCGACCGCGTCCTCCAGGCTGCGGCCTTCGCGGACGCGCGCGTGGACGATGTCGGGGAGCCCGGGCGTTCGCACCTCGTCGATGCCGAAATCGGCGCGCACGACGCCGAGGAAGTTCTGCAGGCCCGGGCCCAGCTTCAGCGTGCCGCGCAGGTTGGTGGGCAGGAGCAGGCGGAACGGACGGTCCGCGCGCCCGCGTGCCTGCTGGTGCTGGTCCGCGGCGCGCAGCGCGCAGGCCACGAGCAGATCGTTGCGCGTCAGCTCGCCGGCGCCGGCCTGCTGGCCCAGCCGCTCGAAGACGTGGGGGTCGATCCTGCCCAGCAGGTGGCGGGTGTGGCACGCGGTCGGCGCGACGTCGTCGTAGAGCGACGCGTTCAGCACGCCGACCTTGCCGAGCGGGCGCACGTGACGCCGGACCATGCGGACGAGCCAGCCGAGGCCCTTGCCCTGCCGGCGCACCGCGTCGCGGAAGCGCAGGCCCTCGGTGGTGAGCGCGAGCGGCGCCGCGGGGCGCTGCGCGAGCGCCTCGTTATAGCGCTGGGTCAGCCAGCCGAGCGCGAGAAACAGCCCCTCGCCGTCGCAGGCGCTGTGGTGCAGCGTGAGGACGAGCACGGCCGCGCCGCCCGGGCGCGCGGCGTGGATCACGCGCAGCGGTGGTTCGCGCTCGAGATCGAAGCGCCGGTGGAGCAGGGCGCCGCCGTCCGCCTCGGGCGCTGCGTCGGTCCAGGTGAGGCGCGCGCCGCCGAACGGCCGACGCGCCTCGAAGCGCTCGGCGCCGAACGCGGCCTCGCGCACGAAGCTGCGCAGGAGGGGCACGTCGCGTTGGATCGCGGCGACCGCGCGATCGAGCGCGGCGCGATCGAGCGGGCGCTCGAGCTCGACGCAGATGTGGCTGTTGGCGGGCATGCCCGGGTAGTCCTGGGCGACGAAGTAGCGGTCCATGCCGTTCAGGCGCAGCAGGCCGCGCTCGGGCGCGACGAAGCGCAGCAGCAGCGCGAAGCCCGCGGCGGCGGCGGCGAGGGGGCGCAGCGGCCCGACCAGCACCGCGAGCGCCGCGCCCACGAGTGCGAGCTCGACTCCCAGTCGCGTGCTCGGCACGCGGCCGAGCGTGAGCACCGACCACAGCCCCGCGGTCACGATCCAGATCCCGCCGGCCTGCCAGGCGAGCGCGGCGAGCCCGAGCGCCGCCAGCCGGAGGCCGAGCACGAACGCGGCGTTCGGCGCCGGCGTCACGTGGGCCTCGTGCGCGCGCCGCCGCGTGCATCGGCGCGGGTGCCGACGCGGGTGCCGACG
>JBKJOI010000186.1:0-3416 GCA_046595695.1 Haliangiales bacterium
CGCGCGGTGATGCCGCGCGCGCCGCCGGTGATGAGCACGACGTCGTTGCGGGTGAACAGGCTGGCCGGCGCCGCCGCCGGCTCGTCGTCGAGCACGATCGGCCGCATGACCACGCGCGCGCCCGCCGCGTACGAGACGTGCACCTGCGCGTCGTCGGAGAGCAGCTCGGCGAGCAGCAGCTCGGCGAGCGCCTGCGGCGAGGCCTCGGCGTCGAGATCGACGGTGCGCGCGCGCAGGCTCGGCCACTCCTTGGCCACCGACTTGATGAGCCCAGCCAGGCCGCCCTGCTCGGGCCGCGCGCCCGGCGTGCCCGCCTGCGCGGTCGCCGAGAGCAGCCACTCGGCGCCGCCGAGCACGGCCTCGCGCGCCAGCTCGAAGAGCGCCTTGCGCGGATCCTCGCCACCGTGGCCGGCGGCCAGCGGCACGAGGTGGATCACGCCGTCGACGCGGCCGAGCTCGTCGGGCGGGCCATGCAGGATGTTCACGCGCGCGCCGCGCAGCTGCAGGAGCGCCGCGAGCGCCGTCGCGATGCCCCGACCGTCGTCGGTGATCACGAAGCGGCGGCCGTCGACGACGAAGCCGTTGGCGACCGCGGGAGGCAGCGGCGACGGGCGCATCACGTAGCGGCGCACGCTCAGCTTGCCCGCCATCGGCTCGGTGACCGCGGCGTCGGGCGCGATGACCACGGTGGCGCCCGGGTTCTGCTTCACCGTCTGCTGGGCCTCGACCCAGGCGGCGATCTCGCGCAGCGTCTTCTTGGCCGCGACCTCCTCGATCAGCTCGGAGCGCGAACGGCCGCTGTCACCGCCACCGATGCCCAGCCGCTCGCTCAGCGTGCCCAGGATCTCGATGCGCTTGATCGAGTCGATGCCCAGGTCGGCCTCGAGGTCGACGTCGGGATCGAGCATCTCGGGCGGATAGCCGGTGCGCTCGGCCACGATGCCGATGAGCACCTGCAGCGGCGGTCGCGCGACCTGCGTGACCTGCTCGGTGGGCGCGACCGGCAGGAGGGACGGTACCGTCCTGACCCCGTTCGAGCCGATCGCCATCAGCGGCGCGTCGGGCGCCGCGGACAGCGCCGCGGACGCGACCGGCGCCGCCGAGATGGCCGGGCGCTGCGCCTCGACCCACACGGCGATCTCGCGGAGCGACTTCTTGACCGCGACCTCCTCGATCAGCTCGGAGCGTGAGCGGCCGCTCGCGCCGCCGCCGATGCCCAGCCGCTCGCTCAGCGTGCCCAGGATCTCGATGCGCTTGATCGAGTCGATGCCCAGGTCGGCCTCGAGGTCGACGTCGGGATCGAGCATCTCGGGCGGGTACCCGGTGCGCTCGGCCACGATGCCGATGAGCACCTCGAGCGCCGGCCGCGCCATGGCCAGCGCGACCGCCGCGACCGCCGCGGGCAGCCCGCGCGGCACCGGCGTGCCGATCGCCACCGACGACGCCGCGGCCAGCTGCCGGACCGGCACCGTCGGCTGCTCGAGCACCGGCTGCACCGCCGCCTCGGCGCCCATGGCACCGAGGAAGCGCATCATCACCTGCTTCTGGTGATCGACCAGCTCGCGCATGCCGCGCAGGTACTCGAGCACCGCCTGCTCGCGCTCGCTCGGCGCACCGCCGGCGCCCGCGGCCGCACCCGGCGCGACCACGGTGCGCGGCGCGACCGGCTGCAGCAGCGGCACCATCGCGAAGTCAGGCAGCGCGCCGTGGATCGGGCGCGCCAGCTGCCCGTTCACCCACCACGCGGTCGGCGCCGGCGCCACGCGCGGCGGCGCCTCGAGATCGATCGCGCGCACCGCGCGGCCGGCGAACAGCGGCGCGACGTCGATGGCGACGCCGCAGGTGGCGAGGCGCCCGAGCGCGCCCAGCAGCGACGCCAGACTCGACTCGCCCGGGCGGTCGCACGAGACGACCACGTGCGGGCGGTCGCCGAGCACGCGCCGGACCAGGTCACCGAGCACATTGCCCGGGCCGGCCTCGACGAACACGCGCGCCCCGGCCGCGTACATGGCCTCGAGCTGCTCGGCCCAGCGCACCGGGCGCGCGAGCTGCGCGGCGAGCTGCGCGCGCAGCTCGTTCACGTCGTCAGGGTACGGCGCCGCGGTGCTGTTGCAGTAGACGGGACGGTCGGGCGCGGACAGCGCGACACCCTGCAGGCACTCCTCGAAGCGGATGGCGCCGTCGGCCACGATCGGGCTGTGGAACGCGCACGCGACCGGGATGCGCTTGGCGCCGATGCGTGCCTCGGTGAGCTTGACCACCGCCTCGTCGACGGCCGCCTCCGAGCCGGCGATGACCGTCTGGTCCGCCGCGTTCAGGTTGGCGAAGACCACGTCGGAGTCCTCGCCGAGCACGCGCGCGATCTCGTGCATACCCGCGCGCACCGCCGCCATGGTGCCGGGCGCGCCCGCCGCGGCGTCGAGGATGCAGGTCGCGCGCGCCGCCGACAGCGCCAGCAGCGTGGGCTCGTCGTAGACGCCGGCCGCGCACAGCGCGACCAGCTCGCCGTAGCTGTGGCCGCCCAGCATCGCGCCGCGCACGCCGGCGCGCTCGAGCACGCGCAACACCGCGAGATCGGCGATGCCGAGCGTCGGCTGCGCCACGCGCGTGTCGGTGATCGCGGCCTTCTGCCGGTTCTTCGCTTCGGGCGTGAACGCCGTGCCCGGGTACAGGGTCGACGCGTAGCGCCGGCCCAGCCCGACCAGCTCGCCGAGCTGCGGGAACGCCACCATCAGATCGTCGAGCATGCCGGGACGCTGGCTGCCCTGGCCGGGGAACAGCACGGCCACCTGGCCGCCCGCCGCCGCCTCGGCCGCGGCGTCGCGCACGAACACGCCGTGCGCCGTCGACGACGTGGCGAGGCCGATGGCCGCGCGCGCACGCGTGCCGACCTCGGCGAGGCTGGTCGCGACGAACGCGATCTGCACCGGCGCGACGCCGGCCGCGGCGCCCGCCGCGACGCCTCCCGCCACGCCCGCGCCACCCGCCGCCCGGCCGCGCCCGGCCGCCGCTACACCCGCGGCGAGGTCGCGCAGCCGGTAGGGCTCGCCGCTGCCGGCCAGCGTCGCCAACTTCTCGGCCTCGCGCTCGGCGTCGGCGCGGGTCGCGCCGCGGAGCAGGAACAGCTCCATGGGCCACTCGGACAGCCCGGCCTCGGGCGCGCCCCCGCCGTCCCAGCCGGACAGCACGGCGTGGAAGTTGGTGCCGCCGAAACCGAACGCGCTGACGCCGGCGCGCCGGGTCGCGCTCGCCCACGGCTGCGCGCGGTCACGGAACACGAACGGGCTCTTCTCGGGATCCCAGTACGGGTTGGGCTTGGTCACGCCGTGCGTCGGCGGCAGCACGCGGTGGTGCAGCGCCAGCGCCGCCTTGATGATGCCGGCGAGGCCGGCGGCGCACTTGGTGTGGCCGATCTG
>JBKJOI010000198.1:0-18408 GCA_046595695.1 Haliangiales bacterium
ACCGGCGGCGCGCGCGGCATCACCGCGCGCGTCGCGATCGCCATCGCCGAGCGCTACGGCTGCGCGATCGAGCTGGTCGGTCGCTCGCCGCTGCCCGGTCCCGAGGATCCCGAGCTGGCCGCGTGCGCCGACACGGCGGCGCTGCGCAAGGTCTGGCTGGCGCGCGCCACCGGCGAGGAGCGCACGCCCGCGCGCGTGAACGCCCTGGTCGCGCGCAGCGTCGCGGATCGTGAGATCCGCGCCACGCTGGTGGCGCTCACCCGCGCCGGCGCCCGGCCGCGCTACCACGCCGCCGACGTCCGCGACGGCGCCGCGCTCGGCGCGGTCATCAGCGACATCTACGCGCGCCACGGTCGCATCGACGGCGCGATCCACGGCGCCGGCGTGATCGAGGACAAGCTGCTCAAGCACAAGACGCGGGAGTCGTTCGATCGCGTCTTCGACACCAAGGTCGCGGGCGCGGTCACGCTGCTGGCGCGGCTGCGCAAGGGCACCCGCCACGTGGTCTTCTTCTCGAGTGTCTCGGGCACCTTCGGCAACCGCGGCCAGTCTGACTACGCGGCCGCCAACGAGGCGCTGGATCACATCGCGCACCACCTGTCGGGTTCGTTCGGCCAGACGCGCGTGCTCTCGGTCGCCTGGGGGCCGTGGGCCGAGACCGGCATGATCTCGCCCGAGCTCGAGCGCGAGTACGCCCGCCGCGGCGTCGGGCTCATCCCGCCCGCCGAGGGCATCGACCGCCTGCTTGCCGAGATGGCCAGCGGCACCGAGGCGCAGGTGATCCTCATGAGCGCGACGCCCGAAAGCCTCGAGGGCTGACCGTGGCGGTGGATCATCAGGAAGGCGGCGACCGCAGCGGCGCCGGCGGCGGCGACGTCGCCATCGTCGGCATGGCGTGCCTGTTCCCGGGCGCGCCCGACCTGGGCAGCTTCGCGGCCAACCTGCGCGCCGGCAAGGACGCCATCTCCGACGTGCCCGCGGGCCGCTGGGACCCGGCGTTCTACGATCCCGCGGCCGCCCCGGGCACAGCCGACCGCTTCTACTGCAAGCGCGGCGGCTTCGTCGACGCCGCGGGCGACGTGCGCTTCGATCCCATCATGCACGGCGTCATGCCGGTGGCGGCGCGCTCCGCCGAGCCGGACCAGCTGCTCGCCCTCGACGTCGCGGTGCGTGCGCTCGCCGACGCCGGCCTGGAAGGCCGCGACTTCGATCGTTCGCGCGCCGGCGTCATCATCGGACGCGGCAACTACGCGGGCGTCGGGCGCACGCGCCTGACCGAGCACGTGCGCGGCGCCGAGCAGCTGGTGCGCGCGCTGCGCTCGCTGGTGCCGTCGATCGACGACGCGCAGCTCGCCGAGGTCAAGCGCCAGTACCGCGCGCGCCTGGGCAGCGTGGGCGAGGGCGGCGACGCGATCGGGCTGGTGCCCAACCTGACCGCGTCGCGCATCGCGCACCGGCTGGACCTGGGCGGGCCCGCCTACACCGTCGACGCGGCGTGCGCGAGCGCGCTGCTCGCGGTCGACCAGGCGGTCACCCAGCTGCGCGCGGGCCGCCTCGACGTGGTGCTCGCCGGCGGCGTGCACTCCTGCCAGGACGAGGCGTGCTGGAGCGTCTTCTGCCAGCTCGGCGCGCTGAGCCGCAGCCAGCAGATCCGGCCCTTCGACCGGCGCGCCGACGGCATCCTCATCGGCGAGGGCGCGGGCATCGTGGTGCTGCGCCGGCGCGCGGACGCCGAGCGCGACGGCGACCGGATCTACGCGATCATCCGCGGCACCGGCTCGGCCTCCGATGGGCGCCAGACCAGCCTGATGAACCCGAGCGTCTCCGGTCAGGTGCTCGCGCTCGAGCGCGCGTGGCGCGACGCCGGCGTCGATCCGGCGACGGTCGGCATGGTCGAGGCGCACGGCACCGGCACGCCGGCGGGCGACGCGAGCGAGCTCGAGACACTGCGGCGTGTGTTCGGCGCGGGTGCGGGCGCCGGCGCGGGGGCCGGGGCGAGCGCTGCGCGGCCCGTGCTCGGCTCGGTGAAGTCGATGATCGGCCACGCGATGCCCGCGGCGGGCGCGGCCGGGCTCATCAAGGCGGCGCTGGCGCTGTCGGCCGGCGAGCGCTGGCCGACCCTGCACTGCGAGGACCCGCACCCGGGGCTGGCGGCCACGCGCTTTCGCACGATCGCCGCGGCGGAGCCCTGGGATGTCGTGGACGGCGCGCCGCGGCGCGCCGGGGTGAACGCGTTCGGCTTCGGCGGCATCGACGCGCACGTCGTGCTCGAGGAGGCGCCGCGCGGCGGGGCAGGGCGCGCGCGCGCGCGCGGCCGGTCGTTCACCGCGGCGTCGTTCGCCGCGGCCGCGGCCACGTCGATCGTGGCACCGGCGGGCGCGTCGGCGGCGGGTGCGGCGGTCGCGTCGGCGGCGGGTGCAACGTCCGCGTCCGCGCCGGTCGCCACGGTGCCGCGCCTGCTCGCGCTGGCCGCGGCCACGCCGGCCGCGCTGCTCGCCCGGCTCGAG
Source organism: Haliangiales bacterium (assembly GCA_046595695.1). GTDB lineage: Bacteria > Myxococcota_A > Polyangia > Haliangiales > SHYZ01 > JBKJOI01. The sequence goes on from JBKJOI010000198.1 coordinate 2,508, forward strand.
GCGCTCGGCACCGGGCCGCTGCCCGACGCGACGCGGCCGATCCTGCGCGACGGCGCGGGCGGCGTCCGCCTGGCCCTGCTCGATCCCACGCCCGAGCGGCGTGCGCGCGCGCGCGCCGTGATCGAGAAGGGCAAGCCCTGGCGCGGCCGCGAGGGCATCTACTTCGCGACCGACGGCCTGCTCGCCGGTGGCGGGCGCATCGCCTTTGCATTCCCGGGCGTCGACGCGTCGTTCAAGCCGCGCCTCGACGACGTGGGCAGCTTCTTCGACTTCGACCTGCCACCCGAGGTGCGTGAGGAGCGCAACGCCGGCGAGCGCACCATCGAGGAGATCGGCCTCGGCCTGGTCGCGGTCGGCCGCTTCCTGAACGACGCGCTCGCCGAGCTGGGCGTGCAGCCCGACGTCGCCCTCGGTCACTCGGTCGGCGAGTGGACCGCGATGGTCACGACCGGGATGGTCCCGCTCGCCGAGGTCGACGCGCTCATCGCGACGGTGCGCCCGGGCACGCTCGAGGTCCCCGGCGTGTTCTTTGCGGCGCTCGGCTGCGGCCAGGATCGCGCCCTGCCGTTGATGGCGGATCTCCCGTCCATCGCGGTGTCGCACGACAACTGCCCGCGCCAGGTGATCGTGTGCGGGATAGAGGCGAGCGTCGACGAGCTGCTGCTGCGCCTGCGCAAGGACGGCGTGCTCGGCCAGAAGCTCAACTTCCGCTCCGGCTTCCACTCGCCGCTCTACGCCGGCCACATCGAGCCGCACGTGCGCAACTTCGCGGCCATGCCGATCACGACGCCGCGCGTGCCGCTCTACTCGGCGACCAGCGCCGCGCGCTTCCCCGACGATCCCGACGCGGTGCGCGCGCTCGCGCTCGATCACCTGGTGCGCCCGGTGCGCTTCCGCGAGCTGGTGCAGCGGCTGCACGCCGAGGGCGTGCGCGTGTTCGTGCAGGTGGGCACCGGCAGCCTGGTCGGCTTCATCGAGGACTCGCTGCGCGGCCTGCCCCACGTCGCGGTCGCGGCGAACGTGCCCGACCGGAGTGGCCTCGAGCAGCTCGTGCGCGTGTGCGCGCAGCTGTTCGTGGAGGGCGCCGAGCCGAGCTGGGAGCGGCTTTCGCCCGCCGCGCTGGCGCCCGCGGCGCCCGCGGCGCCCGTGCGGACCATGGCGCTCTCGCTCGGCCTGCCGCTGGTCGAGTTCGACGCGCCGCTGCGCCTGCCCGCCGCGCCGGTCGCGGCGACCACGGCCCCCGCGCCTGCCGCCGGCATGCGCACGCCGATGCTCGGGCAGCCACCCGATGTCGCCTCGGTCTTCGCCGAGATGATGGGCGCGATCGAGCGCGCGAGCGCCGACGTGATCTCGCTGCTCGAAGCGCCGGCCGCGGCGAACGCCTCCGCCTCCGCCTCCGCCTCCGCCCGACCCGGCACCGCGTCCGGCACCGCGTCCGCGCCCGCCGCGGCGTCCGCGCCGCGCGAGGTCCGCGTGGTGCGCCGGCTGTCAGTCGACATCCACCCGTGGCTCATCGATCACACCTTCTTCCGCCAGCCGCCCGGCTGGACGAACGTCTCGGACCGCCACCCGGTGGTGCCGATGACCACGTCGATCGGCTTCATGCTCGCCGAGGCCGAGGCGCTGGTGCCCGGCACCGTCGCGGTCGGCATCGAGGACGTACGCGCCTTCCGCTGGCTCGCCGTGCCCGCGCCCACCGACGTGACCTTCGAGCTGCGCTTCGACGGCAAGGAGCGCGTCGCGGTCTCGATCGACGGCTTCGCCGAGGGGACGGTCGTGCTCGCGGCCGCGTACCCCGCCGCGCCCAGCGCACCGCCGCTCCTGCTCTCACCCCTCGCCGCGCGCGCCGAGGCCGGCGAGCGCACCGTCCCGATCAGCGCCGAGCGCCTCTACGGCGAGCGCTGGATGTTCCACGGGCCGGCCTACCAGGGCGTGCGCGCGTTCGGCCCCATGAGCGACACCGGGCTGCGCGCCGAGCTCGAGGCCGGCACCGCGCCCGGCGCGCTGCTCGACAACGCCGGCCAGCTGTTTGGCTTCTGGGTGATGCTGACCTGCGCCTCGGATCGCCTGGCCATGCCGGTCGGCATCGAGCGCATCCGTTTCTTCGGCCCGCACCCGCGCCCGGGCACGCGCCTGCGCTGCGACGTGCGCATCCGCGTGCTCGAGCAGCGCCGCGTCACCGCCGATCTCACCATGGCCGACGCCGCGACCGGCCGCGTCTTCTGCGAGATCACCGGCTGGGAGGACCGCCGCTTCGACACCGACCCGCGCCTGTGGGACGTGCTCATCTGGCCCGAGCGCAGCGCGCTCGCCGAGCCCGCCGCGGGCGGCTTCATGCGCTTCCACGACATCTACCGCTCGGCGCCGACGCGCGAGCAGCTCATGCGCCGCTACCTGAGCGAGCGCGAGCGCGCCCACTACGAGGCGCAGCCGCCGCGCGGGCAGCGCGCGCACCTGGCCGGACGCATCGCGCTCAAGGACGCGGTGCGCGACCTGCTGTGGAAGCGCGGCCACGGCCCGATCTTCCCCATCGAGATCGGGGTCGAGAACGACGTCTCGGGCAAGCCGCTCGTGCGCGCACCCGGCGGGCTCGACCTGCGCGTCTCGCTCGCCCACAAGGGCGACGTCGCGGTCGCCCTGGTCGCTGAGGACCGCGACGTCGGCATCGACATCGAGACCGTCGAGCCGCGCCCGGCCGGCTTCGCCGAGCTCGCCTTCTCCGAGGACGAGCTCGCCCTGCGTCTGCCCGACGAGGACGAGGCCGAGTTCATGACCCGGCTATGGACCGCCAAGGAGGCGGTCGGCAAGCTGCTCGGCAGCGGCCTGGCCGGCAACCCGCGCAAGTTGCGTGTCACCGACCGGACCGGTGAGCGCCTGCTATGTCACGGCCACCACGTCGAGACGCGACGCGATGGCGATCACGTGATTGGATGGACCTACGCCCCATGAACCACGAGACCACCATCGACAAGCCCGCGAACCAGAACGTCGATCCGGCCTATGTGCTCGCCCGGCTCGCCACCATCCTGCGCGAGCTCATCGGCGAGGCCTGGGCCGAGGACGTTCCCATCGCCCTCGAGACCACGTTCAACCACGACCTCGAGCTCGAGAGCATCGAGTTCGTGTCGCTCGCGGAGCGCCTGCAGGCCGAGTTCGGCAAGCGGGTCGACTTTGCCGGCTGGCTCGCCGACATGGAGCTGGACCAGATGATCGGCCTGCGCGTGGGCGAGGTCGTGGACTTTCTCTGCCGATGCCTCAGCTCGAACGAAACGGCCTGAGCTTCCACGTCCAGGTGGTGGGCGCGGGCCCACCGCTGGCCATGCTGCACGGCTTGTTCGTGGGCAGCCTGGCGGCGTGGTATTTCGGCGCGGCGCCGCGGCTTTCGCGCACGCACCGCGTGCTCATGTACGACGCGCGCGGCCACGGTCTGACCTCGCGCGCGCCGTCGGGCTACGACCTCGCCTCGCTGGCCGGCGATCTCGGTGCGCTCCTGCCCGAGGCCGGTCCGGGGCCCGCGGTGCTGGTCGGCCACAGCTACGGCGCGCTGACTGCGCTGCGCTTCGCGCTCGACCACCCCGAGCGGGTCGCGCGCCTCTTGCTCCTCGACGCGCCGCTGCCGCCGTCGCGGCTGCACGAGCTCGACGCCTTCCTCTCGGCGAAGCCGGAGCAGATGCTCGAGTCGCTGCCCGGGGCGCTGCGCGAGCACGTCGTGCGCGGCGGCCGCCAGGGCGCGCGCTTCGTCGCGCAGATGCGCTTCCTGTCGGGCGAGAGCACGCTGCTCGCCGACATCGCGGCCGAGCCCGTGCTGACCGACGCCGAGCTGGCGCGCCTCACCTGCCCGATCTCGATGGTCTACGGCGAGAGCTCCTCGTGCCGCCCGATGGGCGAGCGGCTGGCGCGGCTGTGGCCCCAGGCCCGCCTGTCGCTCCTGCCCGGCGGCCACTTCCTGCCCGCCGAGTCGCCCGGTGCGGTCGCCGACTGGATCGAGCGTGAGCTGCTCGTGACGCCCGGGCGCGAGGCCGCGCATGGCTGACGTGGTCGTCGGCGGGCTGCGCCTGCACGTGCAGCGCCTGGGCAGGCCCGAGCCGGGCGCGCCGGGCAAGCCGATCGTGGTCTTCCTGCACGGCCTGGTGATGGACAACCTGTCGTCGTGGTTCTTCACCGTCGCCAACCCGGCGACGCGCCTGGCCGAGGTGCTGCTCTACGACCTGCGCGGCCACGGCCTGTCGGCGCGGCCGGCGAGCGGCTACACGCTCGAGGATCACCTCGCGGATCTGGCCGGGCTGCTCGACGCGCTGGTGCCGGGCCGGCCGGTGATCCTGGTCGGCAACAGCTTCGGCGGCCTGCTCGCGCTGGCGTTCGCGCGCGCGCAGCCGGCGCGCACCGCCGGGCTCGTGCTCGTCGACGGCCACCTCGGTGACGAGGGCTTCGGCGCGCAGATGGCCGAGACGCTCCGCCTCACCGGCGCGGCACGCGATCAGCGCATCGCCGCGTCGTTCGCGCCCTGGCTGGGCCGGCACAGCGAGCGCAAGCGCACGCGCCTGGCCGACAACGCGCGCGCGCTGGTCGAGGGCACCACGCTGGTGGCCGACATGGAGCACACGCCGCCGCTCGGCGCCGCCGAGCTCGGCGTACTGCGCCTGCCGGTGCTGGCACTCTACGGGGAGCACTCGGATCTGCGCGCGCGCAGCCAGGCGCTGCTCGCGCACGCGCCCGACGTCGAGGTCGCGGTGCTGGCGGGCTGCTCGCACTCGGTGCTCTGGGAGGCCACCGACGAGGTGCGCACGCGCGTGCTCGGCTTCATCGCGCGCGTCGGGGGCTCGCCGTGAGCCGCTTCCTCTTCGTCGTGCCGCCGCTCACCGGGCACATAAACCCCACCGTGGCGGTCGCGCGCGCGCTCGGCGCCGCCGGCCACGAGGTCGCCTGGGCCACCCACGCCGACGTCGCGCGGCCGCTCCTGCCCGAGGGCGCGCGCCTGTTCTCTCTCGGCGACGCGAAGGGCAGCGCCTTCTTCGCGCCGCAGGTGGACCGCTCGCGCGCGGTGCGCGGCCTCGAGAGCCTCAAGTTCCTGTGGGAAGAGCTGATCGTGCCGCTCGCGCGCGCGATGCGCCCGAAGGTCGCCGAGGTGATCCGCGAGTTCGCGCCCGACGTGGTGCTCGTCGACCAGCAGGCCATCGGCGGGGCGCTGGCCGCGCGCGCGGCCGGCAGGCCGTGGGCGAGCTCGTGCACGACCTCGGCGGGGGTCACCAACCCGCTCGCCGGGCTGCCCAAGGTACAGGCCTGGGTGGACGAGAAGCTGGCCGAGCTCGAGGCCGAGGCGGGCCTCGAGCTGACGCCCACGCCCGACCTGTCGCCCGAGCGCGTGATCGTGTTCTCGACCGACGCCATGGTCGGCCCGCTCGAGGAGTTCCCCGCCCATTACCGCTTCGTCGGCCCCTCGTTCGCCGGGCGCACCGACGAGACGCCGTTCCCGTGGGACCAGCTCGACCCGGATCGCCGGCGCGTGCTGATCTCGCTCGGCACCGTCAGCCACGACCGCGGCGGCGACTTCTACGCCACCGTGCGCGCCGCGCTCGAGGGCAGCGCCTGGCAGGTGATCCTGGTCGCGCCCGACGGCCGCCTGCCCGATCCGCCCGCCAACTTCATCGTGCGCGCGCGCGTGCCCCAGCTCGCGCTCCTGCCGCACGTCCACGCGGTGGTCTCGCACGGCGGCCACAACACCGTGTGCGAGAGCCTGGCCCACGGCGTGCCGTTGGTGGTCACGCCCATCCGCGACGACCAGCCGGTGATCGCCGAGCAGGTCGTGCGCGCCGGCGCCGGGCTGCGCTTGCACTTCGGTCGCCTCACGCCCGCCGCGCTGCGCGGCGCGCTCGACCGCCTGAACGTCGAACCGGGCTTCACCGCCGCGGCTGCTCGCGTGCGCGATTCGTTCGCGCGCGCCGGCGGGGCCGAGGCGGCTGCCCGCTTGCTCCTGGAGCTCGTCCCATGATCATCACCATCGTCCTCGGCCTGCTCGCCCTCGTCTGGCTCCTCGACGCGCTGCGCCTGCGCGGCCGGCTGGCGGCGCTGCCGGCGCTCGCGCCCGGCGCCGCGGATCCACCCGCCGACGACTTCGTGCTCGCGGCCGCACCCGGCGTCACCATCGACGAGGCCACGCGCCGCGCCGCGGCCGCGCACGCGCGCCAGCAAGGCATCGACGTCCTCGACCTGCTGCCCGCGGACCTGCCCGCGTGGCGCACCCTGATGCTGGTCAGCACCGTCGATCCAGTGAAGTACCGGGCCGAGCGCTTCGCCCCGGGCCGCAGCGCCGGCTATGCCATGCTGGTCGCGCGCTCGCTGCTCGCGCGCGTCACGCCGGCCACGGCCGTACCGCCGCGCACCGCCGTGGGCCTGTACGCCTGGGCGCACGAGCTCAAGTACTACGCCATGACCCGCGTCGGCTTCGCGGTCGCGCCCTCGCTGCGCGCGCCCGCTGACTCGGCGGCCGCCCGCCTCGGCTTCGCGCGCGGCCTGTTCGGCTCTGGCGTCACGATGATCCTGACCATCCAGGTGCTGCTCTACGGGCTCGGCCTCACCGGGCCGTTCCTCAGCTGGCCGGTCGGGCTGGTGGCGCTCGCGATCCTGCACGTGCAGCCGCTGATCGTCACCGCGGGCACGGCGGTGCGCCCGCGCGACCTGGTCTGGCACGCGCTGCTGCGCACGCCGCGCGAGCTCTACGGCATCGTGCAGATGGCGCTCGCGCCCGCCGACGCCGACGCGCTCGATCCGGTCGCGGTGCGGCGGCCGGTCTACGAGGAGCTCGCCGAGGCGGGCACCGAGCACCTGTTCGAGGCGCGCCGCGAGGACTGTCCGATCTGCGGCGCCCGCGAGCTGGGCGCGTACTTGCACACCGTCGATCTGCTCCAGCAGAAGCCGGGTGAGTTCACGGTCGAGCGCTGCGGCGGCTGCGGCCACCTGTTCCAGAACCCGCGCCTGTCGATCGACGGCCTCAACTACTACTACAAGGACTTCTACGACGGCCTGGGCGAGCAGGGCATCGACGCCATCTTCGCCTTCAAGGAGACGCCCTACCTGAACCGCGCCCGTGTCGTCGACGGCCTGGCCACGCCGCGGCGCTGGCTCGACGTCGGCGCCGGCCACGGTCACTTCTGCTGCGTCGCGCGCGACGTCTGGCCGAATGCCCGCTTCGACGGGCTCGACCTCTCCGAGAGCATCGAGGAGGCCGAGCGGCGCGGCTGGATCGACCACGGCTACCGCGGCATGTTCCCCGACATGGCGCCCGAGCTGCGCGCGCGTGGCGAGCACTACGACGTGGTCTCGATGAGCCACTACCTCGAGCACACCCGCGATCCGCGCGCCGAGATTGTCGCGGCGCACGAGATCCTCGACGATCAGGGCCTGCTGTTCATCGAGGTGCCCGATCCCGAGTCGCGCATGCGCCACTTCCTCGGCCGCTTCTGGGTGCCGTGGTTCCAGCCGCAGCACCAGCACTACCTGTCTGTGAAGAACATCGAGCGCCTCCTGCGCGAGGAGGGCTTCGAGCCGGTGCGCTGGCACCGCGGCGAGGCCCACCAGCCGGTCGACTTCCTGTTCGGAGCCATGCTGGCGATGCAGTCGATCGCCCCGCGCGAGCCGCGACCGTGGCTGCCCGCACCGACCGCCGCCGACCGCTTCTACGGCGGCGTGGTCTTCTGGGTCGGCCTGCCGCTGGTCGGCTGCGCCTTGCTGCTCGACATGGTGCTCGACCGCCCGCTGCGGCGCGGCGGCGCCGGCTGGTCGAACACCTACCGCGTGGTCGCGCGCAAGCAGCCCGCGCTCCCCGTCGTCGCACGCCAGCAGCCCGCGGCCGCGTGACCGTGACCGTGGCGGGTCAGGGTGTGGCGGGTGAGGTCGTGGCGCCGGCACCGAAGGGCGACCTGTCGGTCACCGCGCTGTACACCTGCGGCACCTGGGCATGGGCCGAGCTGCCCGGCGCCGAGCTCTTCGATCATGCCGACGCGCAGCGGGTCTTCGGCGTGACCAACCTGGTGCTCGCGTGCGCGCGGCCGTTCTTCGCGCGCGCGCCGTCCTTGCCGCGGTCGCTGGTGCAGCGCCACGTCATGATGGACCGCCTGCTCGCCGACTCGGGGGCGCGCTACGTGCTCGAGCTCGCCGCCGGGCTGTCGCGGCGCGGCGCCGCGTTCTCGGCCGACGCGGGCGTGCGCTACGTCGAGCTCGACCGGCCGCACGTGGTGGCCAAGAAGCGCGCGCTGCTCGAGCGCAGCGAGGCTGGCCGTGCGGCGCTCGCACGCACCAACTGGCGGCTCGCGGCCGGCGACGTGACCGACGCGCCGCTCGCCGAGCTCGTCGACGCGCCCGCGGGCGCGCCCCTGTTCGTGATCGCCGAGGGCCTGCTCATGTACCTGGACGCGGCGGCGCAGCGCGCGCTGTGGACGCGGGTGCGCCGGCTGTTCGACGGTCGCGGCGGCTCGTTCGTCTTCGACCTCGTGCCCGTGGTCGAGCAGCCGCGGCCGGGCCGGGTCGGGCGCGGGCTCGAGTGGCTGATGAAGCGCTTCACCGGCGGCCAGGCGTTCGCGCGCGACACGCGCACCCGCGCCGACGTCGCGCGCGAGCTCGGCGCGGCCGGCTTCACCGTCGAGATGCTCGAGCCGCGCGACGTGGCCGAGCGCTGGAACCTGCCGTTTTCGGCCAGCCGCACCCAGCAGCTGCTATTCGTGGCGACCCCGTCACGCCGAGGAGACCCCGATGAAGTCTGAGATGCTGCCGACCCTGCACAACCGCTCGGCCCTGGTGTGGCTCGTGCTCTCGCTCGCCCTCGCGCCCGGCTGCTCCGGCGATCCCGACGACAACGGCGCCGGCGGCGTCGACGACGCCGGCGACACGCCGCCCATGCCCAACGACGTGACCCCGAAGCTGATCGCCGGCGGCGGCGTCGACGACGCGCCCGTCGGTGGCGAGCTCAACGTGCACGTGATCGACGCGCGCACCGGCGTCGCGATCGCGGGCGCGGCGGTGCGCGTTGGCGGTGCCAGCGCGACCGCGCCGATCACCGGCACCACCAGCGCCGCGGGGCTCGTCGAGCTCACCGACGCGGCACTCTCGGGTAAGCAGACCGTGACCGCGAGCGCCGCCGGCTACGCGCCCGCTACCTGGATCGGCGTGAACGGCGCGAACGTCACGCTGCCGCTCGCGCCGACCAGCGCGGTGCCGCAGGCCACGGTGGCCGGCACGATCACCGGCTGGGGCACGCTGCCGGGCGTCAGCCTCGGCCAGGCCGACGAGTACAACCTGGCCGTCGTGCTCTACACCTTCCTCGACGATCTGAACGCGCCCGAGAACCAGATCCCGCCGCCCATGGACGGCGCATCGCCCGCGAACATCTGCCTGAAAACCGCTGTCGCTGACGACTGCAGCTGGCGCATGAACGCGCGCACCGGCGCGCAGCTCCACTACGCGGTGATCGTCCGCGGCAACACCAACGGCACCAACGAGGACCTGAGCGACGACACGTACACGCTGCTCGGCTACGCGGTCGGCACGCCGACGACCCTCGCGGCCGGGCAGAACGTCGCCAGCGAGGCGCTGGCGCTGGTCAGCGCCGGTGCGATGACCGGCCTGCAGGTCACGTTTGCGAGCGCGCCCGGCGGCCTCGGTGAGGTCGTGGCCATCCCCATGCTCGACCTCGCCGCGTCGGGGCGGGTCGTGCTGCCGCTGCCCGCGGTCACGCCCGCGGCCGCGAGCGCCATGGTGCCCGCGGCGCAGGGGGCGTTCGGTGGCGGCGTGCTCGAGGTCGTGGCGATCGCGAGCCCGCCGGGGGCCGACGAGTTCCCGTTCTCGACCACGTTCGCGCGCCAGGTCGCCGGCGGCACCGCCGCACTCGGCGCGTTCCCGGCGCCGCCGACCGGCCTCGCCGCGGCGAGCGGGACCTACTCGTTCTCCGCGGTGGCGGGCGCCTCGCTGCACTTCGCGACCTTCAGCGGGGCCGACGGCCGTTCGCGCTGGAACGTCGTCGTGCTCGACGGCACGACCTCCTTCACGCTGCCCGCGCTGTCTCCCGATCCGCTGCCTTCGGGCGCCCTCGAACTGCAGATCTCGGGCAGCGAGGTCCCCGGCTTCAACAAGGAAGACTTCACGATTCCCGCCGTCACCAGCGCCTTCACCCGCGCCTCCGGCGACGCGGTCACCTTCACCCACTGACCGGGGGGACAGGATCTACCCCCCTATCCCCGCGGCATCGCTCGGCTTCTGGCGGTAAACGCGCGTTTACCCCTTCCTGGGTGCCCTGACCGCACGCAAGAGCAAATCGCGCGTTTGCCTCCAGAACCTCAGCGAAGTCGGGACGTTGAGGGGGTAGATCCTGTCCCCACCGCTTCCGGACGGCCGGCGTACAAACTAAGCTCCGCGGCATGGAATTTCTCGATGTGCTCCGCGAACGCAAGAGCGTGCGCGGCTTCCAGGAGCGGCAGGTGCCGCGCGAGGTGCTCGAAGGCATCTTTGCAGCGGCGCAGCGGGCGCCCTCGTGGTGCAACATCCAGCCCTGGCGCATCTTCGTCACCGCCGGTGCGGTCACGAAGCAGCTCACGGCGGGCTACGTCGCGGCCACCCAGGGCGGCACGATGAAGCCGGACTACGAGTGGCCTTCGGGCTACCCGGAGCCGTACGGCACGCATCGCAAGGAGTGCGGCAAGGCGCTCTACGGCGCGATGGGCATCGCGCGGGACGACGCCGCCGGACGCGCCGCCGCATGGATCCGCAACTACGAGGCGTTCGGCGCGCCGCACGTCGCGATCGTCGCGATGGACCGCCGCTGGGGCGTGTGGGCCGCGCTCGACGTCGGCTGCTGGCTGCAGTCGTTCATGCTCGCGTGCGTCGACGCCGGGCTCGCGACCTGCCCGCAGGCCACGCTCGGCGCGCACCCGCAGGTCGCGCGTGACGTGCTCGGGATCCCCGAGGACCTCGGTATCCTGTGCGGCATCGCGGTCGGCTACGAGGACGCCGCGGTGCCCGCGAACGCGTGCCACACCAGCCGCTCACCGGTGGACGACAACGTCCACTTCCTGGGCTGATGACATGGTGCCGACATCAGGGACGATGGCGCCGACATCAGGAGTGTCCATGCGCGTCGCGATCGGGACGAGCGGCTACTCCTACAAGGAGTGGAAGGGCTCGTTCTACCCGAAGGACCTGGCCGTGCCCAAGATGCTCGGCTTCTACGGCGCACGCTTCCCGACGGTGGAGATCAACAACACCTTCTACCAGATGCCCAAGGCGGAGACGCTCGCGGCGCAGGCGGCGCAGGTGCCGCCCGCGTTCACCTTCGCGTTCAAGGCGCCGGGTCGGATCACCCACCAGAAGCGGCTCAAGGAGGTCGCCGAGCCGGTGGCGCATCTCTGGGAGACCGTCGCGACGCTGGGCGAGCGCCTGGGGCCCGTGCTCTACGGGCTGCCGCCCAACATGAAGAAGGACGTCGGGCGCCTCGCCGCGGTGCTGGCGATGACGCCGGCCGGCCGCCGCGTCGCGGTCGAGTTCCGCCACGAGTCGTGGTTCGACGACGAGACCTACGCCGCGCTCCGCGCCGCCGGCGCCGCGCTGTGCATCGCCGACGCCGAGGAGCTCACCGTGCCCTTCGTCGCGACCGCGCCGTGGGGTTACCTGCGTCTGCGCCGGGTCGCGTACGACGACGCGGCGCTCGCCGAGTGGACGACGAAGATCCGCGGCGCCGGCTGGAGTGACGCGGTGGTGTACTTCAAGCACGAGGACGAGGGTCGCGCGCCCGTGCTCGCGGAGCGCCTGGAGAAGACGATCGCGGGCTGAGCCGGCGGGCGCGCCAGGGCGCTCGCGCTGAGGTCGGCTAGCAGCAGGGCCGGAGCACAATTGCTCCGGTGTGCGAAAACGCCTCGACCGCGACGTACGCGAGGTCCGCGGCCCCGGGGCTGTCTCCTGCTCATTTCGATGACTTGCGCTGTCCACGTGTAGGCGCGGCGCCAGCCGGCGACTGGCACGAGAGTTGGATAAGAGAGGGCATGCACTCCAAGCTCTCCAACGCCGCCTCCGTTTCGACTCCTGCTGCTGTCCCGACCCGCGCCCGGTTCGCGATCGTCGCGCTGGGTCTCGGGCTGGCGCTCGGTCTCACCATGGCCGCGCCCACGGTCGCGCACGCCGAGCCACCGGATCGTCCGTTCGGCCTCGGCCTCATGCTCGGCGCGCCGAGCGGCCTCTCGGCGAAGTACTACCTCGGCCATTCGTCGGGCGGCAGCGCGGTGGCGCTGCAGGCCGGGCTCGGCGTCATCGAGGAGGTTGGTGACGACGGTCTGCACTTCTTCGTCGAGGTCGTCTGGCATCCGACGGTGCTGGCGCGCACGCCCAGCTTCGATCTGCCGTTCTACCTGGGCGTGGGCGGACGCGTGCTCGAGCACGACAACGACTACTGCTTCCAGGACGGCAACCGCATCGTCTGCTACGACGACGACGATACGCACGTCGGCGTGCGCGTTCCCTTCGGCCTGCTCATGGACTTCAACCGTGTCCCGCTCGACGTGTTCTTCGAGATCGCGCTGGTCGCCGATCTCATCCACAGCGACCACGGCGAGTCCTACGACTACGACCACGATCACGACACCCTGCAGCTCAATGGCGCGCTGGGCGTCCGCTACTACTTCTAGGCGTCACGTCTTCCAGGCGTCATCACGCGGGCGGCCGCCGCGCCGTCACCAGCCGATCACCCAGATGTCGAGCAGGAAGAGGTCCGAGACATAGGCCTCGCTGCCGGCCGGGGTCATCACGTCGTCGACGTACTCGCGCTCCCAGTCGATCATCGCGACGAAGTGCCAGAGCCTTCGATGCTACACGCGTGCAGGGGGCCGCGTTCGTGCCCTCCACCAAGGTGGTATCGTACGCGCCGTGAAGCGGCCTTGCCGGGGGGCTGGCACGCCGCACGAGGACGTCCACATAGATCGTGCCGCCGCTCCGTGCGTACCACCCCGTAGCCATACCGTCGTCGCAGTCGTACGTACCGTCGTCGTCGTCATCCGCGGAGGGGCCATGCGACCCGTCATTCGTTCTCTCGGCAGCGTCCTGTTCGTCCTCCTCGCCGCCAGTTGCCCAGGATCGCAGCCGAAAGCGACGACTCCGTCCGGCCCTGCGCGTGCCGGGGACGGCACGTTTGGCAGCGGCGCCGCGACCGGCCCGCGCGATGTCGGCCCGCTCGCCTCGGTGCCCGCAGACGCCGAGGTCGGCCTCGAGTTCCGCGTGCGTGAGCTGCCTGCCGAGGACCCCGCCGATCCGCGCGCGCGCCAGTTGCCCGGCATGGCCATCGCCGACGCCGAGGCCGACAAGCTGCTGTCACGCCTGCCGCCCATCGCCGTGCAGCCCGACGACGCCAAGGGCTTCGCCCTGCGCGAGGCCTCCAGGCCGCCGCCGCGCACCGGTCGCACGATCGCCTCGGCGTTCCCGCCGCCGATCGCGCCGCCGCCGCCCGACCCGGCCGCCCGGCAGCCGCTCGAGGTCCTGCGCTTCTCGCCCGAGGGCGACGTGCCGCTCGCGCCGCACCTGTCGATCACCTTCTCGCAGCCCATGGTCGCGCTCACCGCCGTCGACGACCTCGCCGCCACACAGCCGCCGGTCGTGCTCGTGCCGCAGCCGCCCGGCAAGTGGCGCTGGGTCGGCACGCGCACGCTGCTGTTCGAGCCGACCGTGCGCTTCCCGATGGCCACCGAGTACAGCGTCACGGTGCCCGCGGGCACGAAGTCGGCGCTGGGCAACCCGCTCGCCAGGGACAAGCACTGGACGTTCACCACGCCGGTGCCGCAGGTGCTCACGATGCACCCGCAGGGTGGGCCGACCCACCGTGAGCCGCTCGTCTACGTGGCCTTCGACCAGGCGATCGAGCCCGCCGCGGTGCTCGCGACGGTCGCGATGCGCACCGGCGGCAAGCCCCTGGAGGCGCGCCTGGCCAGCGCCGCCGAGATCGCCGCGGATCCGTTCGTGTCGCGCATGGTCGCGCGCACCGCCGAGGGCCCCGAGAAGAGCCGCTACGTGGTCTTCCGCGCCGCCGCGCCGCTGCCGCTCGCCGCCTCCGTCGAGGTCCAGGTGGGCCCGGGCACGCCCTCGGCGGAGGGCCCGCGCAAGAGCAGCAAGGAGAAGAGCTTCCGCTTCCACGTCTACGGGCCCATGCGCATCGCCGGCCACGACTGCGGCTACGGCGATCGCTGCACGCCGCTCGCGCCCTGGCAGATCCGCTTCACCAACCCCATCGACGGGAAGCGCTTCGACAAGACGCAGGTGCGCGTCGAGCCCGCCCTGCCGGGCATGAAGCTCGCGGTGTCCGGCCCGTACCTCACGATCAGCGGCTTCTCGAAGGGCCGCACGACCTACAAGGTCAGCGTGCCGGCGGGCACGCCCGACACCTTCGGCCAGACCGCTGCCGACGGTGGCGTGCTCGAGCTCAAGGTCGGCGCTGCGCCCAAGAGCCTGACCGGCCCCGAGCGCGACTTCGCCGTCCTCGATCCCGCGGGCGGCGCGCGGGTGTCGGTCTACAGCACCAACCACCGGTCGCTGCGCGTGCGGCTGTGGAAGGTCGCCCCCGAGGACTACAAGCGCTTCATGAAGTGGCAGAACGACGGCTACTGCGTCGACAACAAGGACATCCGGCCGGCGCCCGGCAAGCTGGTCTTCGCGGGCAGCGTGCCGGTCAAGGTACGCGCGGACGAGATGGTCGAGACGCTCGTGGAGCTGGCGCCCGCGCTCGACGACAAGCTCGGGCATGTGATCGTGATGATCGAGCCGCCCGGCCAGCCGCAGAAGTGCTGGAAGCGCGACTACGTGGTGTTGTGGGCGCAGGTGACCCGGCTGGGCCTGTCAGCGACCATCGACAACGGCGAGCTGCTCGCGTGGACCACCGCGCTCGACTCGGGCAAGCCCGAGGCCGGCGTCGAGGTCGCGCTCCTGCCCGCGAAGGTGATGCAGACGAGCGGCTCGGGTGGCCTCGCGACGCTGGCGCTGCCGGCGACCGGCGGCAAGCTGCTGATCGCGCGCAAGGGCAAGGACGTGGCCTTCCTGCCCGAGTCGAACGGCTGGTGGAGCGACGACAACCCGGGCTGGCACGCAAAGCATCCTGTGCCGCGCGCGGCCTGGTACGTCGCCGAGGATCGCGGCCTGTACAAGCCGGGCGAGACCATCAAGGTGAAGGGCTGGATCCGTAGCATCGATCCCGGCGAGGGCGGTGACGTCGGCGCGTTCACCGGCGGACGCCAGGTGGCGTGGCGGCTGCGCGACGCCCAGGGCAACGACGTCGCCAAGGGCGACGCCACGCTCAGCGCGCACGGCGGCTTCGATCTGTCGATCGCGCTGCCCGGCACGGTCAACCTCGGCTACGCCAACCTGCACCTGAGCAGCGGCGGCTTCTCGACCTCGCACGGCCTGCGCATCGAGGAGTTCCGCCGCCCCGAGTACGAGGTCAAGACCAGCGCCTCGGAGGGCCCGTTCGTGATCGGGCTGGCCGGCACCGAGGTCACCGTGGCGGCCAGCTACTTTGCCGGCGGCGGGCTGCAGGCCGCCGACGTGAGCTGGGACTTCACCGCCACGCCGGGCACCTTCTCGCCGCCCGGCCGCGACGGCTTCGCGTTCGGCCCGGCGCCCGAGTGGAGCTGGCGGCGCGGCGGCGCCGATCCGAACGCGGCCACGCGGCGCGAGCACCTGGACGCGGTCACCGACGCGAGCGGCAAGCACCGCGTCGGGCTCGAGTTCCTGTGGGCGCTGCCCGAGCGGCCGTACGTCCTGCACGCGCAGGCGAGCGTGCAGGACGTCAACCGGCAGACCTGGTCGTCGTCGACCGACCTCCTGGTCCATCCTGGCCGCATCTACGCGGGCGTGCGGCTGGCCAAGCAGTTCTTCCGCGAGGGCG
>JBKJOI010000297.1:0-9349 GCA_046595695.1 Haliangiales bacterium
GCCGACGTAGAACCAGACCTTGTCCTTGACGATCGGGCCGCCGACGTCGAAGCCGAAGTCGAGGCTGTAGTCGAGGGTCCGACGGGTCGAGATCGCCGAGCCGGCGACGAAGACGTCGTCGCCCGCGCCCTGGAGGGGCAGCAGGTTCGCGAACACCGAACCGTGGAACTCGTTACCGCCCGACTTGGTGACGACGTTCACGACGCCGCCGGTCGAACGACCGAACTCGGCATTGTAGCCGCCGGTGATGACCTCGGTCTCCTGGATGAAGTCGTTGATGAGCGGCGAGCCGACCGTGCCGTAGGTGAGGCCGGTGGTGTTGATGCCGTCGATCACGTAGCTGTTCTCGACCGAGGTCGAGCCCGAGAACGAGATGCCGAGGGCGTCGCTCTGCGCGCCGGCAGCGGCGCCGATCGCGCCTTCGAAGGTACGACCCGCGAGCGGGATGTTCTTCGTGTAGTCCTGGCCGATCGTGATGCCCTGCTTGGTCGAGCCGACGTCGATGGTCGGCGCCTTCTGCTCGATGTTGATGACCTCGCCGCCGGTGGCCGCGGTGTCCATCCGGATGTTGACCGGGGTCACCTTGCCGATGCCGCTGGTGACGTTGGCCTGGCGGATCTTGATCTCGCCGTAATAGAAGACGACCTCGTAGTTACCAGGCGGCAGGTTGGTGATGAGGTACTGGCCCGAGCCGTCAGTGAGCTCGGAGGCCGAACCCTGCAGCGCGGCGGAGGTGGCGACGACCGTGACGTCGGCGAGGCCGGAGCCGGTCGCCTTGTCGCGAACGACGCCCTGGATGGCGCCGGTGGTGGTGCTCTGAGCGTACGCGGGAACTGCCGTGAAAAGGACGAGCAGCCCCAGCGTAGCGACCAGGAAGAGCTTTGTATTTCTCATGTTTCTCTCTCCTTGGAGGGGCTACATCGCGCCCGTGGTGAAGGTGATGATCTGCTCCATGGGGAACGGACCACCGAAGGCGTCGGTCAGCGTGACCGGAATGACGATCTCGTACTTGGTGCCGGCCGTGAGCAGGTCGAGGGCCGGCATGGGATCCACGGTCGGATCGATGGTGACCGAGACCTTGTCCATGCCGAGCGTGATCTCGGCCGGCACGGTCGCGCCGCCCGGCGCCAGGCGCAGGACGATGTTGTCGAGCGTGCTCTCGTCGAGCGTGGAGTTGAACTGGAGGTTCGGGCTGACGTTGCGCGCGACGCCGGTCGCGTTGTTCTCGGGCGTCGAGCTGAGCAGCGCCATTGCCTCGGTGTGGAAGGTGGCGGCGGTCGACGGAAGCGACGGAACCGGCGTGCCTTCCTTGTCGGTCACGGTGGCCGCAAGCTTGATGGTGCAGTCGGCGTTGGTACGCAGACCGCCCGAGGCGGTGATCACGAGCGCCGGGCCGAGGCCCGCGAGACCGGTCGCGACGGGAATCTGCTGGTTGCCCGACGGGTTGTAGAAGCCGTCGGCGGGACCCGTGGTGTAGACGTCCACGTCGTCGCAGGTGACGATGACGACGCCGCCGAGCAGGCGCGCGCGGTCGGGTAGACCGTCGCCGTTCTTGTCCTCCCAGCGGCTGCCTTCGTCGGCATTCGTGTTGGGATTGTCCGCGCACATCGTCGGATCGAGCGAGGCGAGGATGTTGTTCGGGCAAGGCGTGTCGCCGGTCTCGCCGGCGCAGGCGCAGAAGAACTCCTCGACCGTGTCACCGGCCAGGAGCTCGTCGAAGACGATGCGGATCTTCTGCGTGGCGTCAGCCACCGCGTTGGTGACGAGACAATCGTCACCATTTTCTTCGGACAGGACGGTGCCGCACTGGGTACCGTCCTCGGCGAAATAATCCTCGTTCGCGTTGTAATACAGCCCAAGACCGGCTGCGCCCGCGACCCGCTCGGTCACGAATACCTGGAGGATCTCCGGAGCCCCTTCAGGCTCCAATGCGGTCCCCGTTTTGGGTGCGTCGCACCCCAACCCCGCCGCCATGCTGCCGATCAACAACGACGGCATAGCAAGGCTAGCAACTCTTCCAATCCGCATAGGTTAATGCTCCTTTCCTCGAGAAAGGCAATCTCGCCAAGATTCTCGCGCCAGGCCCCGAACCGGGGTCTTTTTAGCTGTGTAAAGGGAGTGTTGTCAAACTCTATCGGTGCCGCAGGCAACCATTCATGCAGGTAGGGAAAGGGAGGCGCCGAACGCAGACGCGATCACTGGGAGGGCGATGTGGGATCGCCGCTACCGATGGGACACTTCGGATGGAATTACGGGGAAGGCGGGGTGGGAACGGTGCTACCGGCAGGGCCACTCCCGGAGGGAGCGTCCTTGTTTTCGTCCTTCATCTTGAGCGCCACCTTTTCGGCTCCAGCGCCCTTGACGATGTCCATGACGGAGACGGCCTCGCCGTACTTGAGCTCGTCATCGAACCCGACGAAAACGATCTTGTCGCGCTTGGTCTTCAGCTGATCGCGGAGCTTTTCGGCGAGATCGAACTTGCCGATGTCCTGACCGTTCAGCTTGAGGCTTCCATCGAGGGCGACCTCGACCACGACCTGCGCCTCGGCCGTCTCTTCCATGAGCGGCTCGGCCTTGCGCGGGATCTCGAGCACGATGTCGCGCATGAGGATCGGCATGGTCACGAGGAAGATGATGAGCAGCACCAGCACCACGTCCACGAGGGGCGTGACGTTGATCTCGCTCTTGACTGAATTGCGCCCGCCGCCAGCAGAGAAACTCATGGGCCCTACTCCTTGATCTCGTTCGTGCCCAGCTCGACGCCGATGCTGCCGGCCTCGTGGATGGCCATGAGCGCGGGGTAGACCTGGCCAAACTTCATGCTGTAGTCGGCCTTGACGAAGATCGTGGTGATCCCCGACTTCGCCTTGCGGGCCAGGGCGTCCTCGGAGCGCTTGCGGACCTGCTGCAGCGCCGTGGAGTCCTGCCGGTCGTCGAGCCGGTCCTTGTCGAACCAGTACGCGGGCGCGCCGTTCACGAGACCGACGGACACGATCGGCTGCTCGCCGAGGTCCTTCTTCTCGTTGTGGTGACGCGTCTTGGGCAGCGGCACGTCCTTGCCGCGGCTGAGCATGGGCGTCACCACCATGAAGATGATGAGCAACACCAAGCACACGTCGACCAGCGGCGTGACGTTGATGTCACTCTTCACGTCGTCGAGCTTCTTGGGAGTGGCGTGAACCAGGCTGGTCCGGCGACGCCGGGAGCCCCCGCCGCTCACGACGCGTTCCGAAGGCTCGAACCCTCGCTGGAACGGCCTTCCTTGAGCACGAAGTCGAGGAACTCCGACGACACGTCGTTCATGTCGACGACGAAGTGCTCGACGCGGCCAGTGAAGTAGTTGAACAGCATGGCGGCCGGCACGGCGACGCCGAGACCGACGGCCGTGGTCACCAGCGCCTCGGAGATGCCCGGTCCGATGACGTCGAGACCGCCGCCGCCCTTGAGCGCCTGGAAGGCGTTGATGACGCCGACCACGGTGCCGAAGAGACCGACGAACGGCGCTGCCGACGCGATGGTCGCCAGGCCACCGAGGCCGCGACGCAAGTTGGAGGTCTCCCGCTCCTTGACACGCTCGAGCGCCCGGTTGACGGCGTCGACCATGTCGAAGTCACCGACCTCGCGCGGTCCGGTCAGGCGGCGCGCCTCCAGGCCCTGGGAATACTCGGTGAGGCCGGCGTGCATGACCTTCGCGATGGGGCTCTTGTTGTGCTCCTTGGCCGCGGCGATCGCGCCCTGCACGTTGCCCTTGTTCATGAAATCGCGCAGCGCCAGCACGTAGCTGAGCGACTGGCGCGAGCCCGCGCTGAAGGTCAACAGCCGCTCGATGATCACGCCCAACGAGTACAGCGACATGATGATCAAGAAGACGTTCACCCCCTTGGCGAGGAGGCCCATCTTCTCCCACATCTCGACGAAACTGAAATCACCCATCGTGTCTTTCCTTTGGTGCGCCCGGTTCGGATTTTCGAGAACGCTCGATGTTCAATCGAGTTACTAGCTGATCGAATAATTGAAGATGACGATGAAGCAGACGTCGATGGCCTTGCCATTCACGACGTACGCCCGGTACCGCCACTTCATCATCTCTGCCTGGATGCGCTGGTCGATGTCGGGATAGCCCGACGACTTCGTGAACGATACGCTCTTGGCGGCGCCGCCGGCGTCCAGGCACATCTTGGTCTTCACCTGGAGCTTGCGCACGCCCTGGTTGTCCAGCATGACCGTCTGGGAATCCGAGAGCTGGATCTTCGCGTTGCCCGCGATGCGCTGACCCTCGAGCATCTGCTGCGCGACGACCGCAGGCGCCGCGGGCGGCGGGGTCGCCGGTCCGCTGCCACCGAGGACGCCACCCAGGGTGCCGCCGAGCTCGCCACCCACCTCGCCACCGACGACACCGCCGGCGACGCCGCCCTCCTGGCCGCCCTCCACGCCCTCGTCTTCGCTCGACTCTTCGGCCTCGGGCTTCTTCTGTTCCTTGTCGGGCTGTACCAGCTCGGTCGGCTTCTGCTTGGTCTCGGTCTTCTTCACCGAGGACTTCTTCGGCGGAGGGGGCGGAGGGGGCGGAGGCGGCGGCGTGGCCATCTGCGCGGCCATGTAGAGGACGCTCGTGTCCTTGACCGGTAGCTTCTCGATCTTCCAGAACGAGTAGATGAGCAGGGCCGTGCCGCCCATGAGATGCGCGATGAACGACACCGTTATGGTGATGCTCACCCACTTGTTGGGCTTGTCCTGCTTTGCCCCCATGTACCGCTCGAACATTGATCGCCTCCGTACGACTGCCTACTCAGTACGACCTACGCGCACGCCTCGAAATTGGTCTCGCCTCAGGGGGCCTTCGGCTCGGCCGGCGCCGCCGGGAGTGCCGCGGGTGCTTCGCCTGCCTTGGGAGCCGGTGCCGCCGGTGCCGCCGGTGCCGCCGGTGCAGCGGGTACTCCCGGCGTCGCCGGTGCGGCGCCGCCCGGTCCCACGGGAGCGCTCGGAGCCGCGGGAGTTCCCGGGGCCGCGGGCGCGGCCGCCGGCGGCGTGATGCCCTTCAGGACCTGCGCCTTCTTCTGGTACACGACGGCGCTCGCCAGGTCAGCGACACCTACATACGACTTGCCCTGCCCAAGCGATCGCTGGCGGTAGAGCAAGTTGGTGAAGATGTAGGAGTTCGGATCGTCTGGCTTGATCTCGATCGCCTTCTGCAGCGCGCCGATGCCGCCGTCGGCGAGCTTGACCCGCTCCTCGCCGAAGACCTCGGGATGGTTGGAGAGCTGCGAGTAGTACGTGACGCCGATCTGCTGCCAGGCGGTCGACTTGCCCTCGGGCTTCTCCTCGACGCTGGCGAGTGCCTCGTACCACTTGCGCGCCTCGTCGAAGCGACCGGCCTGCTTGTTGATGTCGGCGAGCTGGGCGATGTTGTAGGGATCCTGCGGGCTACGGTCGTACTCGCCCTTGAAGTAGTCGAGCGCTCCGTCGTAACGCCCCGACTTCGTGTAGACGCCGATCAGCATCTTGCGCGCGGTGTCGTCCTTGGGATCCATCGCCAGATACTTGTTCAAGGCATCGATCGCGCCGGTCGCGTGCCACTCGTTGTCCGGCGACTTGTCGCCGGCGCGGAACAGCTCCACGTGCGCGATCGCGAGGTTGAACCAGCCCGTCGCGAGGTCGGGCTTGCTCTTCAGGGCGCTGTCGAAGGCGACGATCGCTTCGTCGTACTTCTCCTCGCCATAGAGCTTGTTGCCCTCCTGGATCTTGCGACGTGCCTTGATTTCATCGCAGCCGCCGACGGTGCCGAGGAGGAGCACACAGGCGAGCGCAACACGGGCTTTTCCGAACCACAGGGCCATCGGGGTTCGGACCATAGCAAAACACCTGTGGAGCAACAACCCGTGAAGCCGAATTCCGCCGCGATGTGACTTTCGTAGTGTTTTCGACGCGTTGCGTTGTAAATCTGGCGATTAACAAGCCCCTGTCAGGGGATGAAATCCACCACCATCGTGTACGAACCCGCTCCGAAATTGGCCGCTCTCGTCACCGTCAAGTGAAAGGTCTGCCCCAGGGCGACCGAGACGTTGGCGTCGATGTAGGGGCACGGGCCCAGGCCCTCGTCATCGGAGAAGGCGATCAGAGCGGGAGCGGCGCAGCTCCCCGTGGTGAGCGCGAGCGCCAGGTCGATCGGGCAGGTGCCGCCTTCGCCGTGGACGCTCGCGACGATCCGGGTGGTGAGCAGGGACGGCTTGAGCGCGATGACGTCCACGTCGCTGCCGTCGCTGATCTGCGCCGCGTAGACGAAGTCGGCGCTGCGCGGGCCGTCGGCGGCCTCGCAGCTGCCGTTGTCCTCGGACTCGCTCTGCACCGGCACGCCGGCGCTGCACGTCGGCGTGGCGTCGAAGTCGATGCCGTCGACGCACACGCCGGTGCCGCAGCGGGTCTCGCGCACCTGGCGGTCGCAGGCGACGCCGGCGCCCACGACCGGCCGCAGGTAGAAATCGGCGGCGTACGCGCCGCTCGAGCCGCTCCAGCCGTCGACCACGCCGTAGTAGTCGCCGGGCGTGACCGCGTTCACGATCGCGAGCTCGGTGGAGCTCGCGCCGTTCGATACGATCGAGCAGGCGAGGCTCGAGGCCACCGCGCCACAGTCGGCGGTGATCTCGGCGACCGGGTTGAGCTCGCTCGCCGACGTGACCTCGAGGACGAGGTCACGCACGCCACCGTCGCCGACCACGCCGCGGTAGAGCTTCTCGGGACCGCTGCCGGTCGGTGCGCACGCCGGCGCGTAGCCGCTCGCGCCGCTGGTCGTGCCCTGCTGCAGCGTGGAGCCGACCGCGCCGAGCGTGATCGCCTGCGCGCCGCCTTCGCACGTGAGCGCGGTCTCGACGCACACGAAGCCATCGTCGCCGGGCTCCGCCGCGCAGGAGAGGCCCACGTCACAGCGCGAGGTTGCACCGTCGGGATCGCAGCTCTCGCCCTCACCGTGGATGCGCCGGAGCGACAGGCGCACCTCGTAGCTGCCGCTGGCGCTCGCGCGGCCGTCGACGATGGCGAAGTACGCGCCCGGTGGCACGTCGACGAGCTCGACGGTGTCGCCGAGCATGCCCGCCGACTCGCAGCCGAGCGTGGTCGCGAGGTCGGTGCAGTCCGTGCGCACGTAGAGCACGGTGTCGAAGCTGGTGCCCGGCAGCACCGTCGTCACCGTGACGTCGGCGCGCTCGTCGAGCGTGAAGGTGTAGATGTCCTCGCCGGCCTGCGTCCCGCCGCACATCCCGCCCCCGGAGGTGCCGCTCGCCTGCCCGACGGTCGAACCGGTGGCGCTGACACCGGGCGTGAGCGCGGCGATCTGTGCGCCCGCGTGGCAGTCGCTCGGCAGCGCGGCGTCGGGGAGCGAGGGCCCGTCGGGGTCGAGCGCGGCATCGGGGAGCGGCGCGGCGTCGAGGCTGGCGTCGAGCTCCCCGAACGCGACATCGGGGCCCGGCTCGGCAGCGTCTGCAAGGTCAGCGTCGGATCCCGCGGAGCCGTCCTCGGGCGGTAAGAGATTCGCGCCCAGGGGGTCGAACGCGCAGCCGGTGAACGAAGCCAGCGCCGCCGCGGTCACCGTCGCTGCCAGCAGCTCTGCCCCGCGCCGGAACCGCGTCGACGTCGACTCCATGAGTGGTCAGACCATAACACGCAGGTGCAAGCCACCCTACCTTCCAGCAGCTGATAGAACGCGTGAGAATGTAGGAGCTAGGGCACCGGGAACGGCAACGCGATCTGGTACGAGGCGTCGGCCTGCGCTTCCGGAGCGTCGATCACGAGCTCCGAGAACGCCTTGGCGACGCACGCGGTGAACGCCTCGTCCTCGAAGTCGACGACGCTGATCACCGGGGCGGAGGTCGAGGCCTTGCCGCCGACGATCTTGATGTCGGCGACGACCGTGGCGCGACCCTTCTTGCCCAGACCCGCCAGGTGGCTCGCGCAGTCCTTCACGATCGGCGTGATCGCCGTGCGGACCTGGAACATGGTGTCGGGCGTGATCGGGCTGCGCCGGGCCACTTTCGGCTCGCCGCTGTGATCCGAGACGATAGTGTTGGGATCGTCGAGGCGGCGGCCGCCGAGGGCCGGGCCGGTGGCCAGGCGATCCGCGGCAATCGGCACCGGCACGGGCGGCGGCAGCTCACGTGCCGGCCGCCCCGGCGCGGGGATGCGCGGGGTCACGGGCGCAGCCGGCTCGCCCGGCGTCGCGGGCTCGTCCGCGATCGCCTGCGGCGCGGCCGCGTTGGCGCCCTCGCGCATGGCCCACAGGAGCCCGCACAGCAGCGCCGCGACGGCGATGGCGCCACCCAGCAGCAGCTTTCGTTTCATGAGCCTCGCTCCTCCACTTCGCCGGCGATCACGCGCACGCGCGCGCCGCCTTCGGTCTCGAGCACCAGCGCTCCGTCATCGTCCAGGTCACGGGCCACGCCCTCGATCATGACACCGTCGCTGGTCACGCGCAGGCGCTTGCCCCACAAGCGCGACCGCGCGCGCCAGGCCTGCGCCAGCACGCGCGTCGGCTCGGCGACGAAGCGCTCGATCCGATCCTCGAGCGCGGCGAGCAGCCGCGCGGCGACGTCGGCGCGGTCCAGCGGCGCACCCAGCTCGCGCCGGAGGCTGGTCGCGTGCGCCAGCTCCGGCGGGAACGCGGCGGTGTTCACGTTCAGGCCCACGCCGACGACGATCGCGTCGGCGCGCATGCCGCGCGTGCTCATCTCGGTCAGGATTCCCGACACCTTGGCGCTGCCTTCCGTGCGATCGACGAGCACATCGTTGGGCCACTTGAGAGACGCCGGCACGCCCAGGGCATTCACCGTGTCGCAGACCGCGACGCCCGCTGCGAGCGTGATGGGCGGCACCTGCATGGGCGCGAGCTCGAGCCGCAAGAGCACGGAAAGGTAGAGGTTCTCGCCCGGCGGCGAGTGCCACACGTGGCCCTGCCGGCCGCGCCCGCGCGACTGCGTGTCGGCGATCACGCAGAGGCCGTGCGGCGCGCCGGCGCGGCCGCGCTGCATGGCCTGGTCGTTAGTCGACGCGGTATCGGCGAGCAGCACCTGCTCGCGGCCCAGCCAGCGCGTGGTCAGGCGCGCGGGCAGGTCGGCGAGGTCGGCGAGGCTCACACGAAGTCCAGCGAGATGTC
The DNA here is from genome assembly GCA_046595695.1 of Haliangiales bacterium. Taxonomy (GTDB): domain Bacteria; phylum Myxococcota_A; class Polyangia; order Haliangiales; family SHYZ01; genus JBKJOI01. The sequence goes on from JBKJOI010000297.1 coordinate 9,140, forward strand.
GACCGCGCGCGCCGAGTGGGTGAGCGCACCGACGCTGATGAGATCCGGGCCCGCGGCGGCGATGGCCGAGATGGTCTCGAGCGTCACGCCGCCCGAGACCTCGACCAGCACGCGCTGCGCGTGCGCGCGCTCGACCGCGGCGCGCAGATCGGTGGGCGGCCAGTTGTCGAGCAGCACGATCTCGGCGCCGGCGGCGAGCGCCTCGTCGAG
>JBKJOI010000454.1:0-4127 GCA_046595695.1 Haliangiales bacterium
CCCCCGTCCCCCTGCCCGTGCCGCCGCCCGTGCCCAGGCTCGTGTGACAGGCGACCAGCGCCAGGAGTGAGCAGGCGATCACGCCACGCATGCCCGACCGTAGCACGCACGTTGACACGCCCGCGCCTGGGCGGTACCTGAGCGTCCTAGAGCAGCGGGTCGTCGCGACATGCGAGCCCCGGATGGAGATCGGTGAAGCCACCACTCCGCCGGGGCTCGTCGACTTTCGGCGCCGACCCACCGATCAGATTCAGGAGACTCTCGAGATGGCCACCCACACCGCGCGGCTCGTCGCCGCGCAGATGCTGCAACCGGACACCCGCCTCCTCACGCTCGAGCTGAGCGAGCCGCTCGGCTTCATCGGCGGACAGTTCGTGATCGTCGACACCGGCCAGGTGCTGCCCAGCGGCAAGGCGATGAAGCGCGCCTACTCGCTGCTCAGCTCCGAGCGCGAGCAGACCCGCTTCCAGCTGGCGGTGAAGCGCCTGCCCGAGGGCCCGTGCTCGCGCTACATGCACGAGCTCGAGCTCGGCGCCGAGCTGCGCTTCAGCGGCCCATGGGGCAAGCTCTTCCCCGCCGAGGGCGCCACCGGTCCGGCGCTGATTCTCGCCACCGACACCGGAATCTCGGCAGCGCTGGGCCTGGTGCAGAGCGCGCGTTTCGCGCCGCTCCTGGGCGACACTCGCTTCCTGTGGCTGCGCACGTCGGCCGACTACTTCGTGCCCGAGGCGCTGGTGCGCGCGCACATCCCGGCCAACCACCCCGAGGTCCGCATCGAGGCGTTGCCGCCCCTGGGCCACCCCGAGCGCATCCCGCACGTGCGCTCGATCCTGCGGCGTCTCCTCGCCGAGCGCCCCGTCGCCCACGCGTTCGTCGCCGGCGACGGCCTGGTCAACTACGCCCTCCTCGATGATCTGGTCGCCGCAGGCATCCCGGCGACCCGGGACAGCCTCGAGTCGTTCTTCAACATGCCCAAGAAGTCGGCGTGAGCCTCGAGGCGCACGCGCAGGTCGGCCCTCAGCGCGTCGGTCGGTTCAGCACCACCCAGTACAGCTCGAGCTGCTGCACCGCCCGGACGAAGCCCTCGAACTCCACCGGCTTCACGATGTAGCTGTTGGCCCCGAGCCGGTAGGTCGACGGGAGTCGAGTCGGACGCCCCTCCCCCCGACGTTACCTCAGTTCCCGACGCAGTTCGAGCTAGCGGCGGCGCGACCCGGGACCCTCGACGTCTGGCTCGACCAGAATACGAATCTCACTGGCACGTTCCGCAATGCCCTTCATTGCCGGCATTCGCCACCGCCGGCATTCGCCAACGCCGGCATTCGCCACCGGGTCCACGTGACACGCGCCACGGGCCCTGGTGGTGCCCGCGCGGCCGGCCGTCGACGAGTCTGCGGCGGTGCTAGCATGCAGATCATGACGACGTCGGCCCTCGGGCGCAGCGCGGTGCTGCTCGGGTTGCTCTCCGCGTGTCTCGGCAGCGGGCCGGGCGCCGCGGCGATGAACGGCGCGTTCGCGGTCGGCGCGGCCGCGGTCTCGCGCCACCAGGGCGGCTGCTACGCCGCGTGCGTCCACGGCACGGCCTGCGATCACGAGACCGGCTACTGCGAGCCGCTGCCCTGCGGCGGCACCTGCGCGCCCCACGAGACCTGCCGCGAGACGCCCACCGGCCAGGTGTGCGCGCGCCCGGAGCCCGAGGTAGAGTTCCTGCCCCTCGGGCCGTTCGGCGCGGCCGACGCGGGCGCGGAGCTCGTGACCAGCGACGCCGGCGCGCGAGACTGACACACTCGCGGCCGACCATGCCCTCGCCCACCGTCCCTGGCACGCGCGAACGCGCGCGCCTGCCGCTCGCGCTGCTGATCGTGCTGACCGTGATCCTCGCCGCCACGGCGTGGAGCCCGCCGGCCGGCCGGCTCAACTGGCTGCTCGAGGTCGGGCCCGGCATCATCGGCGTCATCGTCCTGGCGGCCACGTTCCGCCGCTTCCCGATGACGCCGATGATCTACGTGATGGTGTTCGTGCACATCCTCGTCCTCGACTACGGCGGCTACTACACCTACGCCAAGACGCCGCTCGGCGACTGGGCCCAGCAGGCGTTCGGCTTCTCGCGCAACCACTACGACCGCGTCGGTCACCTGGCGCTCGGGCTGTTCCCCGCCTTCATCGTGCGCGAGCTCTTGCTGCGCCGGACGCCGCTCCAGCGCGGCGGCTGGCTGGTCTTCCTCGTGCTCTCGGTGGTGCTGGCCATCGGTGCGTTCTGGGAGCTCATCGAGTGGTGGACCACGCTGGTCGCCGCTGGCGACGTAGGCCAGGCGTTCCTGGGCTCGCAAGGTGACATCTGGGACGCGCAGTGGGACATGCTCCTGGCGCTCGTGGGCGCGGCGTTCGCGCTGCTCGTGGGCCGCCGCTTCCACGATCGCCAACTCGCGCGCCTGGTGTGATGCGGCGCACGTCGTCGTGCGGGCACGTCGCCGTGCGGTTGACGCTTCGGGGCCGGCGCGCTAGTGCTGGCCCATGCCCCGTTCTTGCCACGCCTCCTGGCTGCTCCCGTGTCTCCTCCTCGCGCTCGCCGGCGCGTGCGGCCCGTCGGGAGCCCAGGTCCGCGCGGCCAAGAGCGCCGAGTACGATCCGCGCGAGTACGCGACGGTGTTCGAGGCGTGCAAGGCGACCATGATCGAGAGCGGCTACGACATCCAGATCGAGGAGGTCGAGCACGGCGTCCTGGTCAGCACGTGGCGGTGGTACTCGAAGGAAGGCGCGGCGAAGCGCAAGGACACGCCCCAGGTCGAGGAAGGCGCGGCGATGTTCCGCATCGGCTGCGAGATCATCAAGGGTCCGGCCGGCGGGTTCACCGTGCACGTCGACGGCGGCGCGCAGGGCTACAACTCGGGCACGCCGGTAGCGCAGCAGTTCAAGCACGGCGATCCGCGCGAGCCGACCTGGGTGGCCGGCAAGATCGACAACCTCGCGGTCGGCATCCACGAGAAGCTGAAGGGCCACCTGCTCGCGCCGGGAACGAAGCCCCTGCAGTAGCTGCGCTGCTGTTTCCGGCGGGTTTCACCGCGTGAGCGTCCACCCTGGCCTCTCGAAGAAAGACCTGACGAACGACGGATCGGCCTTGCGGCCCGTGGCGCGCACATCTACCGTCCGCGGCCATGAGAGCCCTAGCCGCTGTCGTCCTCGCTCTTTCTCTGGGTGGAGCCTGCTCGAGCGCCGCCGACGCCGAGCCCGACGGTTCGTCCGGTCCGGACCCGATCGACGCGTCGCTGGTCGACGCCGCCACGCCCGATGCGGCCGATGTCGACGCCGTCACGATCGACGCCGCCGTCGTCGACGCCACGCCCGTGGACGCGCAGGCTCCGGATGCGCTCGTCATCGACGCGGGTGAGCCCGACGCGAGCACCACGCACCCGCTCACCTTCACCGGCGCGAACGCCACCGCGCAGTTCGGCAACACCACCGGTGGCACGCTCTTCCCCGACGCCTGCCCCGCGGGCCAGGCGCTGATCGGGTTCGCCGGCAGCCTCACCAACGAGACGGGCTTCCACCGCCAGATCGCCGCGCGCTGCGGCAAGGTGGATCGCATCGGCACCGCGGACTCGTACAGCGTGCAGGTCAGCCCCGGCGCCCTGCTGCCGGCGCGCGGCGTGCTCGCGGGCACGTCGCCGTGGCTGCGCACGTGCGACGCCAACCAGGTGATCTCGGGCTTCGTGGGCCGCTCCGGCCTGCTGGTCGATCAGCTGACCTTCAGCTGCGTGCCCATCCTCGTCGATCCCACCGACGGCACGACCCTCACGCTCGGCGCGGTCACCATCCAGCCGGCCATCGGTGGCGCGGGCGGCCAGCCGTTCGCGCAGACCGACTGCCCGGTCGGCCAGGTCGCCTCGATCGCGCGCCTGCGCGCCGGCGACGGCATCGACGCCTTCGGTCTCGCCTGCAGCGTGCCGTCGGTCGAGCCCTAGCGCCCGCCACCACCGTGAAGGTGACCGGTTCACGGCGCGACGCGACGTTCCCTGGATCCATGGGGAGCAGCGGCGCGGCGTTTCGTCGGCGGTCGTGCGTGGGCGGGCGCGGCTGGTGCCGTCGTTGCACGAGGGCCGGCAGAAGCTATTGGGGGCGGGCGGGCG
>JBKJOI010000800.1:0-7786 GCA_046595695.1 Haliangiales bacterium
CAGCTCCTGCACGCGCACGGCGTCGACGCCGTGCGCGTGCAGGAGCTGCCAGAGCTGGCGCTCGGCGGCCGGCACGTCGGCGCCGGCCTCGAGGCGTCCGGCCAGGATGTCGAGGTCGTAGGCGGCGAAGACGCTGACGGCTCGGAAGGGCAGGCGCGCCTCGGCGACGCGCAGCGAGAGCGGCACGCGCGCGAGGATCGCGCCGTCCGCCGTCGACACGACGATGGTGCCGTCCGCGTGTCCGGGCGGCGCGTCCGCGCCGACGCTGACGTCGACCCAGATGGCGGCGTTGCGGCGGGCTGGTATCACGAGCGGGTAGGGGCGCCAGGCGGGCGCCTGCTCGACCGGGACGAGCGCGTCGGGGAGCTCGCCGAGGACGCCGTCGTCGTCGGGGCGGGCGGCCGGCAACCAGCCGAGCGACTCGTCGCCGTGCGGCGAGCGCGAGCGCACCACCACGCTGACGTAGTGCTCGACGAAGCGTTCGATGCGCACGCCGGCGGCCGTCGCGGATGGGCCGAGCGCGACGTCGACCCGCACGGCGGCGAGCGGCGCGTCGCCCGCCTGGACGATCACCTGGAAGGCGACGACCTCGTCGCGGAGCGCGGCGAGCGCAACCGGCGCGGGCGGCTGTGCCGCGGCCCCCGCCGGGCAGGCTATCGGGTCGTCAGCACGCCGACGTTCCAGGTCGTCGACGATGCGCACGCACGGCGACGCGGATGCCGCCACCGCGGGCGCCGCTGCGTTCGGGGGCGCCGCTGCGTTCGGGGGCGCCGCCGACCCGGCCGAGCACCCGGCCAGCGCCACGGCCGCCAGCAGCGCGAGCTGCGTCGTAGCCCGCTGGCTAGTCCTCGATCTTTTCCCACCACTGGCACCACCACTCGCCACCGACGAGGATGCGCAGCTTGGGGTGCCAGCAGTAGCTGATCTTGTCATCCGGGTTCATGTAGTAGAGGCAGTTGTCGCAGCGCTCGTCGCCGTTGGGCTTGCCGCGCAGCACCGCGTCCTCGGCTTGGTGGCGGAGCTGGATCGCGAGCTTCTCGTCGATCTCTTTGGGCTCGGGCTTGGGCAGCGGGACGTCGGGCAGGTCGTTGGGATCGGCCATGAGCTCCTCGGCGGAGAAGAGTAACCGGGTTGCCCTGGGATGCTCAAGTTGCCTTCCGGGTCACTCGCGCCGGGCCCGCCCCGGCGGCCTCGCCCAGCGCCCGGTGGCGGGCCCGGCGTGCGATAATCGCCAGGCCATGCATCCGGGCGAGCGCGTCGCGGGGCGCTTCGAGCTGGAGGAGCTCGCCCAATCGGGCGGCATGGGCGCGGTGTGGCGTGCGCACGACGCGGTCTCGGGTGAGCGGGTAGCGGTCAAGATCTTGCGCGCGTCCGGGCCCGCGCACGAGCAGCGCTTCATCCGCGAGGCGCACCTGCTCGCCGACCTGCACCACGACGCCATCGTGCGCCACATCGCGCACGGCCGGACCCCGGGCGGCGACCTGTACCTGGCGATGGAGTGGCTCGACGGCGAGGACGTGGCTCACCGGCTCATGCGCGGTCCTTCCACCGTCCCCGAGGCGCTCGCCCTGGCACGGCGCGCGGCGTCGGCGCTGGCGGTCCTGCACGCGAGCGGCGGCGTCCACCGCGATCTCAAGCCGGGCAACCTGTTCCTGCCCGGCGGCCGCTGGGATGGCGCCAAGCTGCTCGACTTCGGCATCGCGCGGGCGGGCGGTGTGGCCGAAGGGCTGACCCGCACCGGCGCGCTCATGGGCACGCCCGGTTACACCGCGCCCGAGCAGGCGCGCGGCGCCGAGGACCTCGACGCGCGCGTCGACGTCTTCGCGCTCGGCTGTGTGCTGTTCGAGTGCCTGACCGGCCGGCCCGCGTTCGGCGGCGACCACATCATGGCCATCCTGGCGCGCATCCTGCTCGAGGAGCCGCCGCGCGTGCGCGCGCACGCGCCCGAGGTCGACCCGGCGCTCGACGCGCTGTGCGCGTGCATGATGGACCGCGATCGCGCGCGGCGGCCGCTCGACGCGAGCGCGGTGCTCGCCGCGCTCGATACGCTCGAGGGCTCGACCGGCGGCCTGGGCGGACGCATGACGCCCTTGCCCGAGCCCGACCAGCCGCCCGCGCTCACCGACGACGAGCAGCGCTTCATGTGCCTGGTGCTGATCGCCGACGGCCGGCGCGCGGCCGCCGCGCACGTGGGCGAGCTACCGACCCTGGCGGGCACGCCCCGGCCGCCTTCGACGGCCACCGACGACGGCGACGGCCAGGGCCGCCACGACGTCGACGTCTCCTCCGACGCCACGATCGCGCCCGCCAGCGACGGCGGCGTGCCCGAGCCGCTGCGCGCGCTGGCCGCCGCGCACGGCCTGCGCCTCGAGCTGCTCACCGACGGGCACTGGGTGGCGGCCGCGATCTCGGCGCGGGCGCCGGCGACGGATCGAGCGGCGCAGGCGGCGACGGATCGAGCGGCGCAGGCGGCGCGCTGCGCGCTGGCGCTCGGGCGGGCGTTGCCGCTGGCGCGCGTGGCGCTCGCCTCGGGCCGCGGGCTCAAGGCAGGCGGCCTGCCGGTGGGCGAGGTGATCGATCGCGGCGTGCGCCTGCTCGCGGCGCCGCGCGGAGCGGCTGGAAGCGTGCGCGCGGACGCGCTCACCGCCGGGCTGTTGGGCGCGCGCTTCCAGCTCGGCGAGCCCGACGCCGAGGGCCGCTGGCTGCTCGGCGAGCGCCACGACGGCGACGACGAGCGCCGCCTGCTCGGCCGTGCCACGCCGTTCGTGGGCCGCGACCGCGAGCTGGCCGCGCTGCTCGGGCTCTTCGACGAGTGCGCCGCCGAGCCGGCCGCGCGCGTGGTGCTGGTGCGGGCGCCCGCGGGCTACGGCAAGTCGCGGCTGCGCGACGAGCTCTTGCGCCTGCTGGGCACGCGCGGCACGCCCTTCGAGCTGCTGCGCGCGCGCGGTGACAGCATGAGCGCGGGCTCGCCGTTCGGCCTCGCCGCGCAGGCGCTGCGTCACGCCGCCGGGCTGCAGGGCGGCGAGGGCCTCGAGGAGCAGCGCGCGCGCCTGCACGCGCGGCTCTCGCGCCGGCTGGCCGGCGAGGCGCTCGAGCGGGCCACCACGTTCCTGGGCGAGCTCGCCGACGTGCCCGCGGCCAGCGTCGACGCGCGGCTGGCGGCGGCCCGGCGCGAGCCGCTGGTCATGGGCGATCAGATCCGGCGCGCCTGGGAGGACTGGCTCGCCGCCGAGTGCGCGGCGGCGCCGGTGCTGCTGGTGATCGACGATCTGCACCTGGGCGACCTGCCGACCGTGAAGCTGGTCGACGCGGCGCTGCGCCACCTGCACGATCAGCCGCTCTTGGTGCTCGCGCTCGCGCGCCCCGAGATCCATACCGTCTTCCCCGGCCTGTGGGCGGAGCGCCAGCTCCAGGAGATCCCGCTCGCCGAGCTGTCGCGCAAGGCCTCGCTGCGGCTGGGCCGCGAGGTGCTCGGCGCCGACGCGGACCAGGCGGCGATCGAGCGCGTGGTCGCGCAGAGCGCGGGCAACGCCTTCTACCTGGAGGAACTCCTGCGCGTGCTCGCCGAGGGCCGCGGCGAGACGCTGCCGGCCACCGTGCTGGCGATGGCGCAGGCCCGCCTCGACGGCCTGTCGGCGCCGGCGCGACGCCTGTTGCGCGCGGCGGCGGTGTTCGGCGAGCGCTTCTGGCGCGGCGGCGTGATCGCACTGGGCGGCGCGGCCGCGCACGACATCGACGCGCGGCTCTACGAGCTGTGCGAGCGCGAGGTGATCGTGCGCCGCCACACCTCCAGCTTCGCGGGCGAGGACGAGTACGGCTTCCGCCACGCGCTGGTGCGCGAGGCGACCTACGCCATGCTCACCGACGGCGATCGCGGGCTCGGTCACCGCCTGGCCGGCGAGTGGCTCGAGCGTGCCGGCGCGGGCGACTCGGTGCTGCTGGGCGAGCACTTCGAGCGCGGCGGTGCGCGCGAGCGCGCGGCGGCGTGTTACGCGCGCGCGGCGCGCGAGGCGCTCGAGGGCAACGATCTCGAGTCGGCGCTGGCGCGGGTCGAGCGCGGGCTCGCCTGCGGCGCGCGTGGCGAGGCGCTCGGCGAGCTGCTGCTCTACCGCGCCGAGGCGCACCGCTGGCGCGCCGATCTGCCCGCGGCCACCGAGGCTGGCTCGCTGGCCATGGCGGTGCTCGAGGTCGCGACGCCGCGCTGGTACACCGCCGGCGCGGTGCTGCTCGCCGCGCACTCGAGCGCGCAGCAGTACGACCGCGAGCACGCGCTGCTCGAGCGGCTGCGCGCGGCACCCTGGCGCGCCGATGCCGCGGCGGCGCGCGGCAACGCGCTCGGCCTGGGCGTGATGCACCTCTACCTGGCCGGACGCTACGATCGTGGCGACGAGCTGCTTGCGGCGATCGAGGCCGAGGCGGGGCCCGCCTCGGGGTGCGACCCGGGCACGGAGGCGCGCTTGCTGGAGGCGCGCGCGTACCGCGCCGGTGCGCGCGCCGAGCAGGGCACATGCCTCGAGCTGCTCGCCGGCGCGTCGGCGGCGTTCGGGCGCGCCGGCGACCTGCGCAACGCGTGCATGGCGAGCTGCGCGGTCGGCTACACCTGGTTGCAGCTCGGCGCCTACGAGCAGGCGGTCGCGTCGCTCGAGGCCACGCTGATCGAGGCGCAGCGCCTCGGGCTGCCGGTGGTGACACCGGTGGTGCGGCAGAACCTCGGGCTCGCCGCCGCGCTGTGCGGCGACCTCGTGCGCGGCGAGGCCGAGGAGCGCGCTTCGCTCGACGCGCTGTTCATCCAGGCCGATCTGCGCATGGCGGCGATCTCGCACGTGTACCTGGGGCAGATCCTGGCCATGGGCGGCGATCTGGACGGCGCCGAGCGTGAGATCGCGCCGGCGATCGAGGCGCTCGCCCACGTGCCGCCGGCGCGGGCGCTGGCGCTGGCCTCGCTGGCGCGGGTGCGGCTCGCGCGCGGTGACGCGGCCTCGGCGGCGAGCGCGCTCGCGCTGGCGGAGGAGGCGCAGCGGATCCTCGCGTCGCTGGGTGGGCTCGACGAGGGCGAGTTGTTGGTGCGCCTGGCCCACGCGGAGGCGCTGCTCGCGGCCGGGCGGCGCGACGAGGCGTGGGCGTCCGCCGAGGTGGCGCGCGCGCGCGTCGAGGAGCTGGCAGACAAGCTGAGCTTACCGATGCTCCGGCGGTGCTTCGTGGAGCGGGTGCCGGAGAACGCGGCGATCGTTGCGCTGGCGGCGAGGTTGGCCGGCGGCTAGGCTCGCGCGCGATGACGACGCGGATGAAGACGAAGCGGACGACGTGGGCGAAAACGGTGGTGGCGCTGGCGCTGCTCGGGGCGTGTGGCGGCGGCGCGGGTGCGAAGGGCGCGGGCGGCGCGGGTGGCGGCGGCGCGGGTGGCGGCGGCGGTGACGCGGCGCCGGCCGTGCCTGTGCCTGCCGGCGTGTGGCTGTCCGCGTTGCCCAAGCACGCCGGCAACTTCTGGAACGGCGTGCAGCCCGGCGACGTCTCGACGGTCGGCTACCCGCTGCCCGAGCTCGAGGACATCGACGGCTACTTCGAGGCCAAGGGCATCGAGCTGCAGGCGCTCGGGCTGGTGTGGCCGAGCGCGCCGGTCGTCACGTGCACGGGCCTCGCGTGCGCGCGCGGAGACATCCTGGTCGTGATCGCGGCGGCGGCGGACGCCGATCGCCTTGTCACCGAGCTCGGCTTCACGCGGCTGCCCGAGCGCGCCTTCTTCACCCGGCCGGCCCTGCAGTGCGAGTCGGCGTGGGGCCAGGGCGGCGCGCCCGCCGAGGAGGCCGGACGCCTGGTCGCGTGGGCGGGCGAGGCGGGCGGTGCGCCCGCGCACGCGGGCTTCTTGTTCCCGACGGAAGCCACGAGTCGTGCGCAGGTCTGCGGATCGCCGCGCGGCGACTGGGCGGTGGTGGTGCCACGTGACGTCGCGGGGGCCAGCGCGCTCGGCGCGGCCGGCTTCACGGCGTCGCCGTAGCGTCGGCGCGCCTCGTCGGCGTTGCCGCGGAGTCGCTCGTCGGCTGCGTCAGCAGTCGTCGGGGATCTTCGTATCGAAGCTGCCGCCCATCTCGGCGAACTCCCAGATCGGCCCGGTCTTGCGCAGGATGTAGCGCACGTACCCCGGCAGCTCGGGCTTGGCGCCGCCGGCCTGCGCGCGCTTCATCACCTGCGCCGGGGTGCAGCGCGGCGCCGGCACGACCGGCCAAGCGCACGCGTCGCCGGGATTCGTCGGCAGCCGCGCGGTGACCTCGAGGCTGCGCGCCGACACGTCGACCTGCACGTAGCAGCGCACGTCGCCGAGCGAGCGCCGCGGCGAGCGAAACATGTAGCCGACGTGGCCTCGCTTGGTGAGGTCCATCGTGCCGCCTTCGGGATCGAGCATGGAGCCGTAGAACATGATGAGCTCGGCGTCGGGGAACAGCTTGCGTGCCGCCGCGCGGGCCTCGGGCAGGTAGGCGACCAGGTCGAAGTGCGCCGGATCGGACGGGCCGGGCAGGTCGAGCGGCTCGACGTGGACCGAGAGCGGATCGATGTCGTCGTCGGGATGGTGCGGCAGCGGCGCAGCGCGCGTGCCCGCGTCGGGCGCCTGGGTCACATGCAGCGCGGCGCGCGGGCCGGCATCGGGGCGAGCGCGGCGCGCCGGCGTGGCGGCGAGGCCCGCGTCGGCGGGCTGCACGGGCGGCGCGAGCGCCGGATCGGTGGCGGCGTCGGCTGCGGCCGGCGGCGTGATCGCGAGCGCGGCGCGCGTCGTGCGCGCGGTGCTCCTGCCCGACTCGCGCACCGCGACCACGGCGACGGCCGCGCCCACGGCCAGCAGCGCCACCATGGCCCAGCGCCACCCCGTCGATCGCTGCGGGTGTGCCGGGGGCGCGGTCGGCCTCGGGACGCGCGCGGGCCGCGGGCTCGTCATCGTGCTGGCCACCGGGTCGACGTTCGCGCCCGCCGATCCGAGCGGCTCGGGCTCGGCGCGCAGCGGCGCGGATGCGGCGGCCGGCAAGCCCGCGCAGGCGGCGGCGAGCGCCGAGGCCATCTCCGCGGCGCTCTGGAAGCGGCGCTCGGGATCCTTGTCGAGCGCGCGCTTGATCACCTTCTCGTAGGCGCCCGGCAGATCCGTGCGCCGCCTAGACGGCGGCACCGCCGTGTCCTCGAGCTGCTGCCGCAAGAGCTCGAACAGCGACGGCGCCTCGAACGGCCGCACGCCGGTCACGCCTTCGTAGAGGATCACGCCGACCGCGTACACGTCGGCACGATGGTCGGCGGGGCGCGCGTCGGCCTGCTCGGGCGCCATGTAGTGCGGCGTGCCGAGCAGGAGGCCCGAGCGGGTCGTCGCGGCGCGGCCGTCGAGCTCGGGCGCGAGCTTGGCGAGGCCGAAGTCGAGCACGCGCGCGTGGCCGCCGGGCGTCACGAACAGGTTGGCGGGCTTGAGATCGCGGTGCACCACGCCGCGCGTGTGCGCCGCGCCGACCGCACCGAGCACCTCGATCGTGAAGGCGGCAAGCGACGCCAGCGGCAGCGGTCCCTGGCGCGCGATCACGAGCGCGAGCGGCGCGCCGTCGAGGTGCTCCATGACGATGTAGGGGCGCCCGTCGGGCAGGAAGGCCAGATCGAGCACCTTCACGATGCCCTCGTGGCGGATCAGGTTGACCGCGCGAGCCTCGGCGAAGAAGCGCTCGACCGCGGTGCGGTCCTCGGCGGCCTGGGCGCTGAGCACCTTGATGGCGACGCGCGCACCGATGACCGGCTGCACGCCGCGGTAGACCCGGCCCGC
>JBKJOI010000827.1:0-10115 GCA_046595695.1 Haliangiales bacterium
GATCCGCGCCGTACGCGAGGGCGAGCTGCCCGACGAGCGCGTGGTCGACGTGGTGTCCGGCCAGAACGCGACCGTCAAGCTCGACCCGCGGCCGCGCCCGGTCGAGCCGCGGAGCGCGAAGATCAGCGTCGACACCAACCCGCCGGGCGCCGAGCTGACCGTCGACGGCAAGCCGGTCGGCAAGGCGCCCTGGTCGGGCGAGCTCGAGGCCGGTGGCCACGGCGTGACCGCCACGCTCGACGGTTTCACGAAGTCGCGCCAGGAGGTCGTGCTGGTCGCGGGGCAGGACCGGCGCGTCACCATCGAGCTGGTCGTGCTCCCGCCAGGCACGGCCCCGGACCGGCCCATCTACAAGAAGTGGTGGTTCTGGGGCGGCCTCGGCGCGGTCGCGGCGGCCGCGGTCACCACGGTCATCGTCATCGGCAACCAGCCCGCGAGCTACGACATCAATGTCATCTATCCCTGCGCCCCTCGGCCTGCTCGCGCTGCTCGCGCTCGGCTGCACCGGCCGCGAGGCCGAGCTGCGCGTGCGCATCGCGCGCGGCACCCACACCGGCAGCCTGGCGTTCTACGTCTGCGACGCCGCCCCGGACACGCCGTGCAAGCGCGCCGACGTGTTCGTGACTGGCGACGCCGACCAGGAGGTCGGCGTCTTCATCAACGCGAGCGTGAACGGGACGATGGAGCTGAACTTCCAGCTCAACGATCCGAGCTCTTGTGGGCACTTCGACGTCGACTTCGAGACCGATCCCGACATCACGGTCACGCTCAACCAGGGCGGCACCCAGCTCGTCGTCACCGGCTGCGAGTCGTGCACCGCGCCCGACGCCACGTGCACCTACGGGGGGCGCGACGGCTGACGTGAGCCTCAACACGTCCACGATCCAGGCCGGCGTGCTCGTCGGCGGCAAGTACCTGATCGACCGGCAGCTCGGCGCCGGCGGCATGGGCGCGGTGTATCTCGCGGAGAACACCGACATCGGGCGCAAGGTCGCCATCAAGGTGCTGCACGCCGACTTCGCGTCCAACCCGGATCTCATCCGCCGCTTCCGCCAGGAGGCGCGCGCGGCCGCCGCCATCGGTCACCCCGGCATCGTCGACGTGCTCGACATGGGCACGACCGCGGACGGCTCGGCGTTCATCGTCATGGAGCGCCTCGACGGCGAGACGCTGGGCGCGCGGATCGAGCACCTGGGCCGGCTGGCCGTGAAGGCCGCGTGCCTGGTCGTCGCCGACGTGCTCGAGGCGCTGGCCGCCGCGCACGACAAGCAGATCATCCACCGCGACCTCAAGCCCGACAACGTGTTCCTGGTCGAGCGCCCGGTCGCGATCACCAAGATCCTCGATTTCGGCATCTCCAAGCTGCAGGGCGCCGAGGACGTGAGCCTCACGCGCACCGGCGCGGTCATGGGCACGCCGCTCTACATGTCGCCGGAGCAGGCGCGCGGCGCCAAGGACATCGGCTCGCCCACCGACCTGTACTCGGTGGGCGCGATCCTCTACCACGTGCTGGTCGGCACGCCGCCCTTCTCGGGCGAGACCTACAACGAGGTGCTGGCCAAGCTGCTCATGGAGCCACACCGGCCGCTCGCCGAGGTGCGTCCGGGCATGCCGGCGGCGCTCGCACAGCTCGTCGACGCGATGCTCGACAAGGACGCCAACCGGCGTCCGGGCGCGCGTGACGCGGCGGCGAGCCTAAGGCGCATCGCGAGCACGCAGGACGAGCGCGGCGCGCTCGACTCGACCATGGCCGCGGGTCCCGACACCGCGGTGCAGAAGGTCGCCCTCGCCGCGGCGACGCCGGTGCCGCTCGGCGGGCTGGCACCCGTGCCCGGCACGGAGGTGCCGGCCGGCGCTGCCGTGGCCGCGGGTACCGTCGTTCCCGGGCTGCCCGCGGCGAGCGCGAGCGCTGCATCCGGCACGACTCCTGCGGGGACGACCTCGCGCAAGGGGCTCGTGCTGGCACTTGGCGCTGCCGCGGTCGTGATCGCCGCCGGTGTCGCGGTCGTGGCCACGCGCGGCGCGGACCCCGGCGCGCCCACGAGCGCGGCCGCCGGCACATCGGCCGATGCCGCGACGGAGATCGTGCGCACCGCGCCGGTGCCCGCGCCGGTGCCGCCCCCGGTGGCCGCGCCGCCCGACGCCGCGCCCGCGGTCGAGCGCGTGACCATCACGCTGGTGGCGACGCCTGCCGAGGCCACCTGGACGCTCGACGGCGCCGCGCTCGAGGGCAACCCCGCGCGTGTCGAGCGCGCGCGTGGCAGCCGCCACGTCGCGATCGCGCACGCGCCCGGGCACCGTGAGATCCGCCTCGAGCTCGCGTTCGAAACGTCGCACGCCGAGAACATCGCCCTGCTCGCCGTCGGCAAACCCGGCGGTGGCGGCGGCAAGAAGCCACCGCCCGGCGAGACCAGGCCGCCGCCCGGCGAGACCAGGCCGCCGCCCGGCGACAGCGGCCTGACGATCGACAAGAACAACCCGTTCAAGAAGAACCCGTAGCCGTATCGATGGGTTCAGCGACCGCGGCGGACCGCGGCGACGAGCAGCAAGACCATCAGCGCGAGCGCGCCGAGCCCGAAGAGGATCTTACCGATCGAGCGGCCGAGCTCGTAGGCGGCGGAGCGCCGCGCGGGGTTCTTGCCGACGAGCTCGCCGAGCGCACGATGCTCCTGCAGGAGCATCGAGAACGTGCGCACCGGCACCCCCTCGGCCGACACGGCGATGTCCACGATCTTCCAGGCGCGGCCCCGCCGCTGCAACTCGAAGCGAAGGATCCCGAGCACAGGCCCGCCTTCGCTGGCGATGCGCTCGAGGAAGGCGCGCCGCTCCTCCGGCTCGAGGCTGTTGTACGACGCGACCAGGCTTGCCGGTAGCAGGCTGTCACGCAGGTCGCTCTCGAGCGCGCGACGCAGGTGCGCGGCGCGGGCCAGGTCGGGCTTCTCGTTCACGTGGAGCTGGACGACCACCGACTCGGTCTCCCCCGCCGCCGCGGCCGCGTCGACAATGCGGTAGCCGTGAAACGCCGCGTAGGTCCGCCTGAAGGCCTCACTCATGCCTTCGCCCACCGCACGCACGGAGCGCTTGCCATCATCGGGCCCGCCGATCCCGCCCTCGTCCAGGAGCTTGCGCATCGTCGCGCCATCGAAGTGCTCGGCGAGCGCCTCGCCAACACGCCCGCGCTCGGCGGCCTCCATGAACGCCCAGACGACGTGCGCGGGCGCGTCCGCTGCGGGCTCGGGCGTGCCGGCCTGGATGGCCTGTCGCTCGCCAATGCTGTCCAGCACCCACTGCGCCTCGGTCGAGCCCGGGTCGAGCTCGAGTGCGGTCTTCGCGAGCTGACCGGCGCGGGTGTCGTCGCCGCGGCGCGAGAGCACGAAGGCCTGCCTCGCGAGCGGGTAGGCTGACTTCGGCTGTAGCTCGGAGGCGCGCGCAAAGCTGCGCTCGGCGGCGTCGAGGTGAAAGAGCGAGAGCTGCAGGTCACCGCAGACGACGTACACGACGCCAGCGTCGGGGAAAGCGCGCGCGACCTCGTCGCAGCGGCGCAGCGCGGCGCCGGCGCGTCCGCCGTCGCGCAGGCGATCGATCTGCGCGACCGCGTCCTCGGGCGTGGCGGGTGCAAGCGCGGCATCGGCGTCGTCCTGCGCCTCCGCATGCGACGCGGCGCTCGCCGCGAGCGTGCAGACGATCACGAGCGCCGAACGCAGCACGGCCGGACGGCGGAAGCTTCGCACGGGCGGCATGCTAGCGTGCTCTCCGTTCGTGCGCCTCGCCTTCCTGAGATTCGCCGTCGGCATGCTCGTCGCGCTCACGCTGGCGCTCGTGCCCGCGTGCCGCCGCTCGACGCCGCAGCTCGCCTCCTGCCGCGAGCCGCTCAGCGGCGTGTGGCTCGCGAGCAGCAGCGATCCCGATCGCGAGGCCGTGCCCGGCGCGCCGCTGCGCGGCGACGAGCGCCTCGGCTTCGACGTCCGCGACGACGCAGGCGGCCTCTCGATCTACCCGCTCTGGGACACCTCGCGCCCGACCGGCGGGAAGTCGCCGCTCGCCGCCTCACCCTCCGCGGCGCCGCCGCCGCTGGTGCTGTCGCCGTGGCGCATCACGCTCACCCGCGCCGGCGATGCCGCAGTCGGCACGATCGCGTGGCGCCTGACCCAGGCCGGACGAACCTGCGCGGTGCAGCAGCCGGCACGCCTGTCCGCGTGCAGCGGCCGGCGCGCGATCCTCGATCTCACGCTCGCCCCCAGCGTCGATCCCGCGACCTGCGTCCTGTCAGCGCCGCCCAGGCGGCTGTCGCTCGCGCTCACCCGACAATGACGTAGACTGCCCCGCACATGAAGCCCCTGCGCCTCCTCGCCGCGGCCGCCGTCGCCGTGGCCGCCGTCTCCGCCTCGCCGGTGGTCGCCCAAGCCCGTGAACCGCAACCGCAGAACAACGAGATCGCGTTCGACGTCGACGCGACCTTCGGCAAGAGCGGCAACAACGACTCGAATCTCCTGCTCGTCTACAGCTGGATCCCGGGCGCGCTCGATCAGAACGACGAGGTCGTGCCGGCGCTGCGTCGCTTCGTCCGGCAGCCCAGCGAGCTGAACGTGCGCCTGCAGCGGCAGGGCGACAGCTACGACTCGGTGACCGGGCTCTACGGCGGCGGCACCGCCTGGCTGCCCGGCGGCACGCTCTTCGGCAGCCTCGATCTGGGCCTCGAGTACGACAAGGTCGAGAACGAGCCGTTCGAGCTGGAGAATGCCTTCATCGCGGGCAGCGGGCGCATCGAGGTCGGCGGGCGCGTGCTGCCGCTCCTGCAGCTCTCGGCCTTCTACCGCTACCGCCCGGTGCTGCTGCCGCTGCCCGAGACCACCGCGAGCAACGTCGAGGTCGAGCGCTCGGGCGCCACCCACGAGGCCGGCGTGGGCTTCGGGTTCGCCACCTCCGACGACCGTCTGTTGCTCGGCGGCGGGCTCGGCTACCGGGCCATCGACTGGACGTTCACCGACTTCCACGCCGGCACGATCCAGGGGCGCGCGCTGTTCGCCAGCCTGCGCCTCAGCCTGCAGAGCTCACCCAAGACGTCGTGGTTCCTGCGCGGCGAGGCCGCGACCACCGACTGGATTAACCTGCGCGAGAAACAGCCGGACTTCACCGGGCTCGGCACCGAGGGCAACGTCCGCAGCCTGCAGGCCGACGCGGGCCTCGTCTACTGGTTCGAGGGTCACTGGGGCTTTCGCATCTCGTTCGGCGGCGGCTATATCGGGCAGGGACCGCTGCTCGCCAGCCAGGAGAGCGGTCTGTTCCGCGTCGGCGTCGGCTTCACCACGCGCTATTGAGCGCGGCCGCGAAGCGGGCGCCGGGCCGCGAAGCGGGCGCCGGGCCGCGAAGCGCCACCGACGCGTCGCTACTTCAGCAGCGCGTCGATCTCCGCCTTGACCTTCTTCTCGTCGCCGGCGACGTAGCCCGCGTGCACCGTCTTGACGATGCCCTTCTTGTCGATCACGTACGACGTGGGCATGCCCGGCGGCGCGTACGACTCGGCGGTCGTCGACTGCGGGTCGTACAGGACGGTCAGGTGCTTGATGCTCGCCGACTTGAGGAACTTCTCGGCGTTGGCGCGCTCGGTGTCGATGTTGATCGCGATGATCACGACGTCGGCGCCCGCGTCCTTGTAGGCCTTGGCGAGCTTGTCGAGCGCGGGCAGCTCCTTCTTGCACGGCTTGCACCACGACGCCCAGAAGTCGACCAGCACGACCTTGCCGCGCAGCCCGGACAGCTTGACCGTCCCGCCACCCCGCTTGCTCAGCGAGAAGTCGGGCGCGCGGTTGCCAGCCTTGCCGGCAGCGGCCGCGACGCCGGCGATGGTGACGAGCGCCACCAGCGCGAGCGCGGCGGGGACGACGAAGCGGGGGCGAGTCATGCGGGTA
The DNA here is from genome assembly GCA_046595695.1 of Haliangiales bacterium. Classification (GTDB taxonomy): domain Bacteria; phylum Myxococcota_A; class Polyangia; order Haliangiales; family SHYZ01; genus JBKJOI01. The sequence goes on from JBKJOI010000827.1 coordinate 5,910, forward strand.
GGACGGCGCGACGCGGCGGTCGATTCACCCGCCGTCATGGAGCGGTCACCGCGATCTCTTCCTCCACCGCCTCGACCAGCCAGTCCTGCTCGGGGGCCCCGATGTAGAGCCGGCCGTTGAGATAAATCGTAGGAGTTTGAGCCAGTTGCACACGTTCGCCCTGCGCGCGCTGCGCCGCCACCAGGGCCACCGCCGCGGGGTCCTTCCAGTCGGCCTCGAACTTCGCGAGGTCGAGCCCGACCTCCTTGGCGATACGCCGCACCACCGTCTCGTCCTGGTTGCCCTGCGCCTCGAAGAGCGCGTGGTGGAAGGCGGCGAACTTGCCTTGCTTGTGCGCGGCCAGGGCGGCGCGCGCGGCCGGCTCGGACGTGGGCCAGGCGCCCAGCGGGAAGTTCAGGAAGTAGACCGCGAGCTCCTTCGCGTGCGCCTGCTCCAGCTTCTCGATCCACGGGGTGAACTGCTTGCAGTGCGAGCAGCCGTAGTCGAAGAACTCGACCAGCACGACCTTCGCGCCCGGGTCGCCCACGACCGAGGCGCCCTTCAGGTCGAACTGCTCGGGCGGAGCCTTGCTCAGGTAGCGCTTGGTGTAGAGCCCGAGCGCGTCGTCGTCGCTCGAGCCGATGGCGAGCATGCGCGCCAGGAAGCGCGCCGCGAACGGCGCCCGCTTGCACGCGGGATCCTCGGCGAGCGACGCGCGCAGCCCATGCGCCTTGCCGCACGGCGACGGCGCCTGCTCGAGCAGCGCGAAGTAGCGCGCGCGCGCGTCGCCGTCGAGCGCGAGGCCGCGCAGCACCGCCTCGGGCAGCACCGGCTCGGGGCCCGCGGGCGCGCGCGGCGCCGGCGTGACCGCGGGCGTGCCCGGCTCGCTCGACTTCGCGGCCACGGCCGGCTTGCTCGCGCCCTTGTCGCAGCCGCCGGCCACGCCGAGCGCGGCCAGCGCGAGCGCCACCCAGGTTAGCCTCGTCGTGTTCATCGATCGATTCATCGGGTCACCGCGATCTCCTCGTCGATCCAGGACTTCAGCCACTCGAGCTCCAGCACGTCGCGGTAGGTGCGCCCGTTGATGTAGATCGCGGGCGTGCCATCGATCTCGATCTTCTCGCCCTGCTTGCGCTGCGCGGTGACGATCGCGATGGTCTTCGGATCCTTGAAGTCAGCCTCGAACCTGGGCATGTCCAGGCCCAGGCCGCGCGCGATCGCGAGGATGCCGGTCTCCGACTGATCGCCGTCCTGCGCCGCGAACAGCTTCTTGTGCATCTCGCGGAATCGGCCCTGCTTCTGCGCCGCGACCGCCGCCTGCGCGAGCGCCATCGAGTGCGGATGGCCGCCGCCGAGCGGAAAGTTCATGTAGTAGACGACCACGTCGGAGGGGAACTCGGCGACCGCGTCCTCGAGCATGGGCAGCGCGAGCTTGCAGTGCGGGCAGCTGTAGTCGAAGAACTCGACGATCACGACTGGGGCGTTGGGCACGCCGTTATACGGCACGCCGGTCAGATCGATCTCGACCGGCTTCTCCTGGTCGTAGCGCGCCTTGAAGGTCTTGAGGACGTCCTCGTCCTCGGCGCCGAAGGCGGCCAGCTTCTTGATGTAGCGCGCCGCGAACAACGAGCGCCGGCAGTCGCGGTCGGTCTTGAGCGAGACGCGCAGGCTGTGCGGCTTGCCGCACGGCGACGGCGCACTGTCGACGAGGCGAAAGAACTGCTGCCGCTCGTCGGGCTTGAGGCCCGCCAGGTCCACGCCGGGGATCTCCTCCTCGACCGCTGGCTGCGCGTCAGGCCGCGGCACCTCGGTAGGGCCGACTTCCTTCTTCGTGCCGTTGCAGGACGCACCGACCAGCGCCAGCGACAGCACTCCGAAACCCATGGCAACGACGAGACTTTTCCAGGGACGCGCAGGCATGCCGAGGGGTTTTAGTCCACGCGCCCGCACAGATCAAGCCGTGCGGGTCGAGGATCACCCTTGACTTGGTGCGTCAGGGACCCTAGAACGGTGATGAATGAATCCTCATTCAGTGCGAGGCGAGAAGGGCGAGCGCGACCGCGGCGACAAGCGCGAGCGCATCCTTTCTTCGGCGCTGAAGGTGTTCGCGCAGAAGGGCTTCTTCGGCGCCAAGGTCTCCGACGTGGCCGAGGCCGCCGGCGTCGCCGACGGCACGATCTACCTGTACTTCAAGAGCAAGGACGACCTGCTGATCTCGGTGTTCGAGAAGCAGATGGAGCACATCAACGGCGAGCTGACCGGCGCGATGGTCGGCGGCAAGGACGCCGTGGACAAGCTGCGCCGCTTCATCCAGGCGTACATCCAGCTCGTCCAGGCCAACCGTCACGGCACCGAGGTCATCACCATCGAGCTGCGGCAGTCGGCGAAGTTCATGAAGGAGTACCAGAACCCGCGCTTCGCCGAGTTCCTCAAGCTGCTCGCGTCGATCATCGACGAGGGCCAGAAGAGCGGCAAGCTGCGGGCAGACATCCCCGCGCCCGTGGCGGCGCGCGCCCTGTTCGGCGCGCTCGACGAGCTCGCGCTGTGGTGGGTCTCGGGCAAGGGCGAGAAGATCGACATTCACAAAGTCGCCGATTGGGTCGGCGACCTCGTGCTAGAAGGCTTGCACAAGAAGTAAGCTGCGGCGCACCCAAACCAGGGCGACAGCAGCATCACCAGAAGGAGGAAGCGCGTGAAGATCCTCGTCACCGTGAAGCGGGTCCCGGACCCGGAGCAGAGGCCGAAGTTCAAGGGCGCGGCGCTCGATGTGTCGGGCGCGAGCTGGGTCGTGAACCCGTTCGACGAGTACGCGGTCGAGACCGCGCTACGCCTCGTCGAGAACGGCGCGACCGGCGAACGTGCCGGCGAGGTCGTCGTGCTGTCCATCGGGCCCAAGGAAGTGTCGCAGCAGCTGCGCTCGACCCTCGCCATGGGCGCCGACCGCGCCATCCTGGTCGACGGCGCCGACGAGGCGCTCGACTCCGACGCGGTCGCCCGCATCGTCAAGGCGGTCATCGAGCAGGAGAAGCCGGATCTCGTGATCCTGGGCAAGCAGGCGGTCGACGGCGACTCCAACCAGGTCGGCCAGATCCTCGCCGCCCTGCTGGCGCTGCCACAGGCCACCTTCGCGGCGTCGATCGAGCTGGCCGCCGACGAGAAGAGCCTGAACGTCTTCCGCGAGGTCGACGCCGGCGTCGAGCAGAAGAAGATCCCGATCCCGGGCATCCTCACGGTCGACCTGCGCATCGTCGCGCCGGCGAGCGTTAAGAACGCGCGCACGCCATCTTCGCACGCGTACGCCGAGGGCCCGCGCTACGCGTCGCTCAAGGGCATCATGGCGGCCAAGAAGAAGGAGCTCAAGGAGCTCAAGGTCGCCGACCTGGGCGTCACCATCGCGCCCAAGGTCAAGATCATCTCCGTCGAGGCACCCCCGGCCCGCAAGGCCGGCATCAAGGTTGCGGACGTCAACGAGCTCGTCAAGCGCCTCGCCGAAGAGGCGAAGGTCCTTTAAGGAGCCACCATGGGTAACGTCCTCACGCTCATCGAATTCGCTGACGGACAGCTGCGCGGCTCGGCGCTGTCGGCCATCACCGCCGCCCGCAAGCTGGCCGAGCAGCATGGCGGCCAGGTCGTCCTCCTGCTCGTCGGCAAGGGCGCGCAGGCGGCGTCCGCGCAGGCGGCCACGTTCGCGCCCAAGACCATCGTCGTCGACGATCCCGGCCTCGAGCACTACCTGGCCGAGACCTACGCGCCGCTCCTGGCGCGCCTGGCCAAGGAGTCGGGCGCCACGGCGGTGCTCGCGATCGCCAACAACCTCGGCAAGGATCTCCTGCCACGCGTGGCCGCGCTGCTCGACGCGGGCCTCGCGTCGGACGTCTCCGACGTGGTCTCGAAGAACACCTTCCGCCGCCCGATCCTGGCCGGCAACGCCATCGCCACGGTCGAGATCAGCACGCCGATCGTCGTGATCTCGGCGCGCCAGTCGGAGTTCACCCCGGCGGCGCCGCTGGGCGCCGCGGGTGAGGTTCAGCCTGCGCCCGCCGGCGCGATCGACGCGCTCGGCGCGCAGTTCGTCGGCGTCAACGTGTCGAAGAGCGCGCGTCCCGAGCTCACCGACGCCAAGATCGTCGTCTCGGGCGGTCGCGGCATGAAGAACGGCGAGAACTTCAAGTTCCTCGAGGCGCTCGCCGACACCATGGGCGCCGCGGTCGGCGCGTCGCGCGCGGC
>JBKJOI010000584.1:0-3824 GCA_046595695.1 Haliangiales bacterium
CCCGAATGCACTCGGTGCCCGTCGTCGGTGACCCTGGCCCCGCCGACGAACACCTTCCCCGTCGCGATCAGCGCCTTGACCGCCTTCCACGGCCTTCCCGCCAGCCGCTCCCTCACGAACGCCGCGAGCGCCGAGCCATGCTCCGCCGGTCCCACCGTCCACGTCTCGTCCGCGGATGCGGCCGCCTCACTCATTCCCGGAGTTTACTTTCGGGGACGGTGTTCAGGATCTTACTTTCGGTGGAACCCCGCGGAATCGCACGAACGGTGCGAGCGGGACGGTGGAGGCTGGCGGGAAGGTGCAGAGGAGGGAGTGCGCGGGGAGCGTGCGTTTTCAGGTACTTGCGAACGAAAGTAAGATCCTGAACACCGTCCCCGAAAGTAAGACCCGAAGCTAGTTGTCGGAGGTCTTGAGGGTGAAGCTGGCGGCTTCGTAGCCGTGGACGGCGATGAAGAGGGTGCCGGACGAGGTCGGGGTGACCGTGACGGTCTCGTTGCCCGAGGAGGTGTAGCCGCGCGCGAGGTAGGCGGTCGCCGTGGGTGCGGCGCCGAGCTGCACGTAGAGGTCGATGTCCTTGGCCGAGGTCGTCTTGACGACGATCTTCTGGCCAGCGATCACGTTGACCTGGAACGGCTTCATCTCGTTCAGCGCAACCGAGCCGCTCACGTTCAGGTGCGTCACCGACGCGGGCGGGTCGACCGGAGGCGTCGTGCCGGTGCCCTCGGTGTAGGTGATGGCGAGCGCGAAGGTCGAGCTGGTCGCGTAGCCGTTCACCGAGACATAGACCGCGCCGCCGCCGACGACCGAGCAGGACTCGGCGGTGCCACCCTGGTAGGGACGGCAGTCGTAGCTGGTCAGCGTCGGCGCCGCGCCCTTGCGGACGTAGAGGTCGGCGTCGCCGTCACCGCTGAGCGTCGCGGTGAGCGTCTTGCCGGCCGCAACGTTGAACGGGCCGTAGTGCTTCCACGCGTTCTTCGCGACGGTGCCCGCCTCGTTGACCGTCTTCTCGGAGCCGGGCGGCGGGGGCGTGCCGCCCGGGGGCACCAGCGACAGGTCGTAGAGCTGCTTCACGCGCGCGTAGGTGATCTTGCCGCCCGCCACCGAGGTCGTGCCCACCGAGATGGGCAGCCACAGGAAGTCGGGGTGCGAGGTCTTGCTGCCGCCGATCCACTCGCCGCCGATGATCTTGCCGGCCGCGTCGACCTCGAGGATGTACTCATAGGTGTCCGAGTTCGTGAAGTCGTTGATGCGGTTGCCCAGGAAGCCGTCGGTCTGCGCCGACGACTCGCTGATGTAGTCGACCTGGGTGCGCAGGTGGAAGAACTTCACCGCGTTGGCGTTGAACACATACTGCGCGGGCACCGAGCCTCCCGACACGATCTGCAGCTCGTAGTTCGAGGTCGCCGCGTAGCCGTTCACCGAGACGAACGCCTGCGTGGCGCCCGCGGGCACGGTGAGCTCGCAGGTCTCCAGCGTGCCGTTATCGAAGGGACGGCAGTCGTACGCCGCCGCGGTCGGCTGCGCGCCGAACTTCACGTACAGGTCGGCGTCGCCGGTGCCCTTCATCGACACCTTGAGCAGCTGGCCCGCGCTGACTGCGAAGCTGCCCTGGTGCGCCCACGCGTCCTTGACGACGGTGCCGCTCTTGGCGACGGTGGTGCCGCCGACCGAGGTGACGCCGATGAGCGCGTTCGCCTGCGACGAGGTGACCTCGGCCTGCGAGAGTACCTTGTAGCCACGCAGCGGCTGGTTCCAGACCTCGTCGTCGAAGGTGCGATCCTCGACGAACGACTGCTTCTGCACGCCCAGGAAGTTGGCGAGCAGGAGGTGCATGGTGCCCGCGTTGGTGTCGATGCAGGCCGCCGAGCCCGCGATCGGGCGACCGTAGTTGTCGAACACGATCTCGCTGTCGCCTTCCAGGTTCTGGTTGCAGCGCAGCGAGACGAACTTGGTGTTGGTGCTGTTGTGCGCGAGCGTCATCAGCGCCTTGATGTCCTGCACCGCGAAGGTCACGCCGTTGTGCGTGACCGGGTACTTCGGCTCGGCGTGCATCACCGCGAGCGGCGCCCACGCGTGGCAGATGCCCCACCACGTCGGGATGCAGCGGCCCGAGGTCTGGCCGTCGCGCTTGGCGCAGGTCGAACCGTCCTTCTGGTCGGTGCAGTCGGCGTTGGTTGTGCAGGCCTTGCGGCCGGTGTTCGAATCGATGCCGTGGAACTGCGAGACCGCGGCCTCGACGCCGGTGACGCCGAAGGCCTGGCCGTACTTGGTCGACGCCGCCTGCGAGGTCGCGCCGGCCCACTTGAAGTTGATGTTGTCCTGGTGCGTCGGCCAGTAGTTGCCGGCCCACGGGATGTTCTGCGCCTCCCCCTGCGCCGGCAGGCTGGCGAAGCGGTACTCGAGCGACGAGCTGAACGTGCCCGGCGTGTCCGAGGGGCCCCAGGCCTCCTCCTTCGCGTCGAGCCAGTCCTGCTTCGTGTCGTCCTTCTCGGGCTTGAAATCGAGCTCTCCGTCGGTGGCGCAGCCGCCGATCAGTGTGATTGCAAGAATGCCCATTCCCCAGCGCTTCATGTTCGTTTTCTCCCGGCGTTTCAGACTGACGGAACCAATTTCCAGTCGAGCCCGCCCATGAGCAGCTTCCGTGCCAGGGTAAGTCAATGTAGGACATCAGGTATTTACAGCATGTTACGACCGTAGTGTCCGGCTAGCGGAATGTCGCGGCATCTGACATGGCGACTGTATTCGCCAGCAGCTCGAGCGACCACCCGGTCGCTCGAGCGCGCTCAGCGCTCGGACGTACGGAGGGCGGTCAGCACCCATCACAGACGGAGGGCGGACGGGCGCCGCCGCCCCGGATCAACCCGCGTGCGCGACCACCTTGGCCATCGCGTCGCTCAGCTCGGGCGCGTACACCAGCCGCACCGTCGACACCTTGCGACCGAGCGGCAGCTCGTGCACCAGCCGACCGAGATCGATCGTGCCGTGGCGCGGGTGGCCGACGACGAAGATCTCCTCGCCCGGGCGCGTGTCGTAGCCGAGGCTGACCGCGCGATCGATGGCCCAGTAGTAGGGCGCGCGCTCGCCGAAGACCGAGCGCGCCGCCGCGTCGAGCGCGGGCGTCAGCTGCGCGGGAATCTCGGGATCGTCGGGCAGCTCGACGGTCTTGAACAGCTTGCGCCAGGCGAGCCGGCCGGCCAGGTCGCAGAGCACCGGGTCGCCGCCCAAGGTGGCCCAGTCGGCCAGCGCGCACTGCACGCGCGCATCGTCGAGCGAGAGGTACGCCGAGACCGGCACGCGCTCACCGCGCGCGATCGCCGCTGCCGCCGGCAGCCCCGCGGGCTCGCGGCCGTCACGCGCCAGCTCGGCGAAGCGGCGCATGACCAGCATGAACATCCACTCCGCCGCGCGCACGGTCTTGTGGTAGTAGACCTGCGCGTACATGTACGAGCGGCCGAACAGGTACTGCTCGACGGCGTGCATGCCACGGCGGTAGTCGACGACCAGGTCCTCGGGATCGTCGCCGCCGCGGACCGGCTCGGCGCGCAGCGCGTGCACGATCCACTCGAGGTCGTAGGTCGAGTAGCCGACGCCCGAGAAGTGCGCGTCGCGCAGCAGATAGTCCATCCGATCGACGTCGAGCTGCGAGCTGACCAGCTTGCGCGCGAGCTGCGGCGTGTACTGCTTGTCGAAGAGCGCGAGCACGCGATCGGCCTCGTCGGGGTGCGCGGCAGCCACCACTTCGGGATGGGCGCCCACTACGTGCAGCGCGCTGCGGCTGCCGGCTTCGTCGGCTGGCTGACCACGACGTCCCAGCCCGTCGTCGT
>JBKJOI010000931.1:0-4804 GCA_046595695.1 Haliangiales bacterium
GAAGCCTTCGTCGAGGCCGTGGTCCAGCCGGCCCTGGCCGCGCCGGAAGGGCTGCCGCGCCTGTGGGCGCTGTGCGACGGGTGGTTGCGCCACGCGGCCGAGGAGACCGCGCGCGGCGGCTGCTTCTTCAGCGGGGTCTCGCACGAGTTCGACGGGCGGCCCGGCGCGATCCGCGACCGTGTGGCCACCATCATGCAAGAGTGGCTGAGCGCGCTCGAGGCCGCGATCGCCGCGGCGCAGGAGCTCGGCCACGTCGACCGCCGCGCCGACGCACGCCAGCTGGCGTTCGAGCTGCATGCGCTTGCGATGGGCGCCGACTGGGCCTTCCAGCTGCTCGGCGATGGCGAGGCGCCGGCGCGCGCGCGCCACGGCATCGAGTCGCGGCTGCGCGCGCTGGCGGGCCCGTCGGCGCCAGCGTCGATCGCAAGGCGCGGCAAGAAAACGGCGGCCTCGGCGCGCCCGCGCTGACGCGGCGCGGCGGCCCACGCCACATTCCACTGGGGACACTCTCCCCGTTCCAAGTCCCGGCAATGGCGGGCGTTCTAGGATCATGTGCGCAATGCTCACATTAATCACGTCGCGCAACAATGTTTGGAATGTGATCATTGGGCACATGGTCAGAATTAACCCGGTGTTCCGGTAGGTTGGAAGGCGGAGAGTGTCCCCAGTCAGGCGCGGTGGAGAGTGTCCCCAGTCAGGCGCGGTGCCTGGGAGGCCTTCGGGGCGCCTGCGTCGCGTGGCGTTGCCTTCGACAACGTCCGACGCGGCGGCCTGGGGTGCCAAGTCATTGAACTTCATCGCGTTGCGGAACAACGCGGTGCGGCATGAGGGGTGCACGGGCGCGAGGCATGAACTGGCTTCTAAGGACCTCGCTTTCCCTTCTTCTGATGATCCCGATCGCCGCCTGCGCGGCGTCCGGCGACGACGACACCTCCGCGATCGAGCAGGCCGCGCGCGCCGGAGGAGCCAGCGCGATCGACTGGGTGCTCTACGAAGTCCAGGCGCGCACCGCGAACGCCTGCGACCCGACCGTCGGCGCGCCCTGGCAGCGCGCGGCCTGCACGCAGAAGATCGCGCCGACCGTCACCTACCGCGCCGAGGGCATGTTCTGCCCGTGGCGGAGCGAGCTCGAGCGCATCCGCCTGGGCACGCTCGACGATCTGCGCGACGACACCGACGACTTCCGCGCCGGCCTCACGCTGCGCTACATCGACGAGCGCGTCGGCGCGAACGCGATCTGGCTCATGCCCGTGTTCCCCAATAACGACACATGGAGCATCCCCGACGCCTGCGACAACCTGGGCTCGCCCTACGCGGTGCGCGACTACCTGCACGTCACCGGGTCGCTGTCGCGCGCGTGCATCCTCGCCGGGCGCGACGAGACCTCCGCCGAGCCGTGCTGGGGCGACGACGCGCTCGCGCAGGTGATCGCCGACGCCCACGCGCGCGGCCTGAAGGTCATGCTCGACCTCGCCTTCAACCACTTCGGCCACAACTACAGCTTCTATGACCTCGCCGACGTCACCCCGGTGCGCGAGCGCATCGCCCGCGGCGAGGACCTCGATCGTCTCTGGGACTTCGCCGGCACATACGAAGCGAGCCTCGTGTGGCCCGAGGTGCTCGACCGCGAAGCCGAGATCCCACTCGCCGACCGCGCCGCGATCGCCGCCCGTTGCCCCGGCCTCCACGGCGACCCACTCGTTCGCGCGTACGACGTGTGGCGCGAGGCCCTCGACGCCGAGCGCGCCACCTTCCGCTGCGACGCCCTCTTCCTCGAGCACGCCGCCCCCGGCTTCTACGTGGGCGCCGATCACTTCAACCCCTCGCGCCACGCCGGCGACAACTTCTCCGGCGACGGCTGGAACACCTGGGCCGACGTGAAGTTCCTCTACCACCGGGCCGACAACGCCGCGCATCGCCACGAGTACGTGCGCAACCGCGAGTACCTGTTCCGCGTCATGAACACCTGGGCCGCGCGCGGCGTGGACGGCTTCCGCCTGGATCACACGACCGACGCGTTCTCCGGGCTCGCGCCCGACGAGTGGCGCTACGTGATCGACAAGGTCGCGTACTACAGCGCGCTGCGCGGCCAGCCGCGACCGGTGTACCTCGCCGAAGAGTTCCACGATCAATACGGCATGGCGCCGCTCGTCGACGTGATGACCGAGGGCTACGTCGGCGACATGACCGCGCGCAACGGCCAGACCAAGGACGCCGGCCGCGTCGAGTGGATCGTCGACAACACCTACCGTTTCGGTGACACATTCGTGATGGCCGCGCTCGAGACCCACGACGAGCGCCGGCTCACCGACGGCACCGGCTTCGATCCGTGGACCGGTGCCGGCTTCTGGGGCGTGGGCGCGGCCTCGTACGCGGTGCCCATGCTGCTCATGGGCCAGGAGCTCGGCGAGGCGCGCGGCCTCGCCTTCCGCAAGTCAGACTTCGTGCATGCCCGCTTCGTGGGCTCGGGCAGCTACCGCGCCGACGCCGACCTGCTGCTCGGTTACTACCGCCGCCTGATCCGCGCGCGCCTCGCGCCCGAGAACCGCGCGCTGCGCGCGTTCAACCACCGCGCCCTGCGCACGCGCGACGGTGGCGTCGATCCGCGCGTCTTCGCGCAGGCGCGCTGGAGCGACGATGCCAACGTGGTCTTCACGTTCTTCAACCTGTGGCCGCAGCACGTCGTGCAGCACTACTTCCTGCCGCCGGATCTCGCCGCGGCCCTGCACATGGGCGACGACAGCTCGTACCGCCTGGTCGACGCGATCTCCGGACTGCAGCAGGGTCCCTGCCGGCTCGGCCGCGATCTGAAGTGGGATTTCTACGTCGAGCTCGACGCGGCGACCCGCGCCCAGTGGCTGCGCCTGGAGACCTGCCGGTGAGGACCCGACGACTTCATGTCCCGACCGGCGGCGTTCGCACCGGCGGCGCCGGTGGCGCGCACATCGCCGCGTAGCTGCCCGGGGTGCGGCCGATCATCGCCGTGAAGTCCTTGATGAAGTGCGCCTGGTCGCTGTAGCCGAGCTCCAGCGCGAGCGCCGCCTGATCGACGACGTGGCCCTCGGCCAGGCGGGCGGCTGCATCTTGCAGACGGTAGCGGAGCAGCACCCATTTCGGCCCCACGCCCACGTAGCGCCTGAACAGGCGCTGCAGCGTGCGCACGCTCATGCCCACGCGCTCGGCGACGTCCTCGACGCGGGCGATCTCGCGGTGGTCGAGCATGAGCTGCACGGCGCGATCGATGAACGCCACGTTCGCGTCGGGCGCAGGCAGGTTCGCGCGCAGGAAGTCCTCGACCAGCGCGATCTGCGCGGGCTCGTCGGGCGCGGCGAGCACGGCGCGCTCGACCACGGCCAGGTCCCCGGTGAAGGCGCGCGCGAGCGGCAGCACGGTGTCGTTCAGCTCGGCGATCGGCGTCTTCAGGAACGGATAGAAGCCGCCCGGCCGGAACTTGATGGCGAAGGCCCGACCCACGCCCTCGACGACCCGGACGCTCTTGCGCGTGTAGACGCCGAAGATGCCCGACGCGCCCGCCTCGAACGCCACGTTTACCGACGGGCATGGCAGCATCTCTTGCACGAACGGATCGCGGCCGGTCAGGTCCCAGCTGACGATCCAGTGGTTCTCCACGAACGCGCCCACGTCGGCGCCGACCGGCAGGTGGCGCGCCAGGTGGAACACCGCCTCGCGCGCGTGCGGGTTGAGCAGGCCCTTGGGAGGCTCGAGCTTGGCTGGGCGCATTCTCCGTTCGTCCGTGTCGCGTTCGTCGTGTCGCGTTTCTACAATACCGCGCCGCGCGCGCGCGCCAAGACTGCACCATGACCACGACGAACACGACGACATCCCCCGTGAAGCCGATCCCCGAGGGCTACCACACGCTGACGCCGTACATCACGGTCGAGCGGGCAGCCGAGGCCATCGAGTTCTACGGCCGCGTCTTCGGCGCCGAGGTGAGCTCGCGCTTCGACGGCCCGAACGGCACCGTCATGCACGCCGATCTGCGCATCGGCGACTCCGTGCTCATGCTGAGCGACGAGGTCCCCGGGATGGAGCTCTACGCGCCGAAGCACTGGGGCGGCCGCTCGTCCTCGTCGATGCTCTATTTCGCCGACGTCGACGCGGTGTTCGCGCGCGCGATTGCCGCCGGTGCCCTGCAGATCGCGCCGCTCGAGAACCACTTCCACGGCGACCGCATGGGCGTCTTCATATGTCCCTTCGGCCACCGCTGGGCGGTCGCCAAACACCTCGAGGACGTCGCGCCCGCGGAGATCGACCGGCGCATGAAGGAGTGGATGGCGGCGGAGGCGGCGAAGAAGCCGGCCGCGGACGCCGCCAAGCAGCCGGCCTGAGCCTGTCAGGAACGGCGCCAGCGCAGCGCGGCGAGCGCCGCGACCGGCACCAGCCACGCGAGCGGCACGCCGGCCAGGATCCAGGCGCCCGCGGCGATGCCGCGATCGAGCGCGTCGGCGCCCGCGCCGGGGAACACCGCGCCGCCGAGCGAGAGCACCGCGGCGAGCGCCAGCACCGCGGCGCCGGCGGCCGCGGCGAGCACGCGGCGCGCACCTGCCGGATGCGCCGCGCGCCGCAGCGTCCAGTAGTAGACGCCCGCCGCGACCGCCGCCGCCAGCACCCCCCACGCGGCGAGGAACAGGAACAGCAGCAGCTGGTCCCAGCCGATACGGACGCCCAGGCACAGCGAGACCACCCAGACCGCCTCGCCGGTGACCAGCCCGGCGGGCAGCGCGAGAGCGAGGGCGCGGCCGCCCCCCAGCGGCCGCCCGGCACCGGCACCGGCACCCGCACC
>JBKJOI010000991.1:0-3397 GCA_046595695.1 Haliangiales bacterium
CGCATCGGGACGACCAGGGAGCAGCGCCGCGCCATGTTCCGGCTGCGTCGTGAGCGCGCCGCGCTGGAGCACGAGGGGCGCGCCTTCGATGTGGAGGAGCTGGCCGCGCGGCTCGGCGTGGACGCCGCCGCGCTGCCGGCGCTCGAGCAGCACCTCGGCTCGTCCGAGCTCCAGCTCGACGCGCCGGTCTCCCCCGACGGCCTGCACATGCAGCCGCGCGGAGACCTCCTGGTCGCGACCGCCGAGGAGCGGCCCGACGAGCTCGCCGAGCGCCGCGAGTACCGCGCCCTGGCGGCGCGGACCGCCGACGAGTTCGAGCGCCAGCTGGTCGGTCGTGACCGCAAGCTGTTCCGGCTGCGCTGGCTCGCCGAGGACCAGCCGACGCTGAAGGAGATGGGTGATCGCTTCGGCATCAGCCGGGAGCGCGCGCGCCAGCTGGAGCATCGCATCCTCGGTCGCTCCGGGAGCTCGCCGAGCCGCGTCTGTGCGAGACGCGGCTCTGATCGCGCCGGCGCCCAACGCCTTCCTCGCGGCCCAGCCGCGGTGGCTGATCGCGCTCGTCGCGACCGGCGTCCACGGGGCTCTGTACTTGCTGCCGAATCACTTCCGCCTCTTCGCGGCGCACGCCCTGCCGCTCACTGATATCGATCGTGCCATTCCGTTCTGGTCGCTCACCGTCTGGGTCTACTGGAGCGACTACGCGCTCGTCTTCATCGCCTTCCAGCTCTGCCGCCCGCCCGGCGCCACCACCCGCTGCGTCTACGCGCTGGCGACGCTGGTCGTGCTCGGCACCGCGATCCACTGGATGTGGCCCACCGTGTACCCGCGCGAGCTCTACCCGCTCGGCAACGAAGGCGATCCGGTCACCCGCTATCTCTTCGAGCGTTTTCGCGACGCCGATACGCCGGCGAGCTGTCTGCCCAGCCTGAACGTGGGCGCGTCCTAACTGGCCGCGTTCGCGGTCCTCCACCACGACCCCTGGCGCGCGATCGGGCTGCTGGCCTGGGCGACCGCGATCTCCGCCGCGACGCTCACCACCAAGCAGCACTACCTGATCGACGGCCTCGCCGGGATCGCGCTGGCGGCGCTGGTCTGGCTGGCCTTCGCGCACCGAGGAGCATGGCGGCGCGCGGCGGACCCGACGGATACGACGGGCACGGCAACTGCATTCTGGCGGGACTGATGAGCACCTACCACGCGCTGGCGCTCGACTTCGATGGCACCTTGACCGACGCGGGCGCCCCCGAAGCGAAGGTTCTCGAGGCGCTCGCCGATGCGCGCGCGCGCGGGCTCAAGCTGGTGCTGGTGACGGGCCGCTTCCTGGCCCACCTTCGCCAGACCTTCCCCGACGTCGACGCCTGGTTCGACGCCCTGGTGGTCGAGAACGGCACCGTGCTGGTGATCGATGGCAACGTGCGCGCGCTAGCGCGACCGGTGGAGCGCGAGCTCGCCGACGCCCTCGACCGCCGCGGCATCCGGCCCGCGCGTGGGCAGGTGATCCTGGCCACGTCGGCATCCCACGCGGCCGCCGTGCTCGAGGAGACGACTCGCCTCGGGCTCGACATCCAGCAGGTGCACAACCGCGGGGAGCTCATGCTCATGCCCGCCGGGACCGGCAAGGGCCAGGGCCTCTTCCACGCGCTCGGCGAGCTGGGCGTCTCCTACCACAGCACGATCGCCGCCGGCGACGCCGAAAACGACCACTCGCTGTTCGATGTCTGCGAGCTGAGCGTGGCGGTCGCCAACGCGGTGCCGTCGCTGCAGGCGCGCGCCGACGTGGTCCTGGGGCGACCGGCGGGCGCCGGCATCGTGGAGCTGCTCACCGGGCCGATCCTGCGCGGTGACGTGCGTGTCTGGCCGCGGCGATGGAGGGTCGAGCTCGGACGTACCGTGGACGAGCGCCAGGTGCTCGTCCCGGCGACGCCCAGTCGCATGATGATCGTCGGCGCGAGCGGCGCCGGGAAGAGCTACCTCGCCGGGCTGTTCGCCGAGCGCGTGCTCGAGCTCGGTTACTCCATCTGCGTGCTCGATCCCGAGGGTGATCACGACAACCTCGCCAGCATCCGGGGCGTGACGCTGCTGGGCGGCGCCGCGCCTTCCCCCGCCGAGCTCGGCCGTGTCCTCCGCCAGCGCTTCGCGAGCGCAGTCCTCGATCTCTCGCAGGTGCTCGCCGAACGCAAGCCAGGCCTGCTCGCGGACGCGCTCGCCGAGATCGACGTGGGGCGCCGCCACGACGGCCATCCGCAGTGGATCATCGTCGACGAGGCGCAGCTGACCCTCGGCCTCGACGAGTGGTCCTGTGGCCTGGTGCCCTCCGAGACCACCGGGCTGTGCCTCGTGAGCTACCTGCCGCGCTTCGTCACCTGCGCGGCCCCGGAGAACCTCGACTTCATGATCCGCGTCGAGACCGGTATCCATGCGGTGCTCGAGAGCCCGGCGACGGGCGAGGAACCGGTGAGCTTCACCGTGGCCTCGCGGCGCAGCCGCCACGTCCGCCACATGCACAAGTACGCGGCGGCCCAGCTGCCGCCACCGCGCTGGTTCCACTTCCGCACGGGTGCAGGCCGCCTCACGGGTCGCTCGGCCGCCAACCTCGCCCAGTTCCACCGCGAGCTCGCTGCCGGGCCCGATGACTCGCTGGCTCACCACGCCCGGCAGGCCGACTTCTCGCGCTGGATCCACGATGCGATCGGCGACGACACGCTCGCCGTCGAGCTGCGCGCGCTGGAGCGCAAGGCGGATGGCGACGAGCACGTGCTGGCCTCGGTCCGCCGCGACCTCCTCGAGGCCGTCGAGCGGCGCTACCTGACCGTCGAGGAGCGCTGACCTCGGAGCGTTCGCGACCCGGCGTCGCGGACCGCTACGGAGCGCGCCGTGCGCCGGCCACGCAGGCCAGCAGCGCGTCGACGTCGATCGGCATCTGCAGCTCGATCACGTCGTCCGGCGCCGCCTCGGCCCCGAGCGCGCCGAGGCCCGCGAGCACGACGATGCGCACCCGCGGCGAACGACGCCGCAAGCACTGCGCCAGCGCGCCGAGGCCGGTACGGGTCGCGGGCGAGGCGCCCACGACGACATCGATCGTCGCCGCCACCGGTTCGTAGCGGGCCAGCGCATCGTGGTCGTCGCGCGCGGTCAGCACGCAGTGCCCCGCTTCCTCCAGGACCAGCGCGAGGGCCTGCAACGCGGCCGCGTAGGCCTCGATAACCAGCACGGTCACCACCGCCGCACCGGTCGAGGGGCCCTCCGCGTGACTCTTCCTCGCGGCGCCCGACGGCTCGACCGGCTCTTCCATCATCCAGCCAGGGTGGACCCACGCGAGGGGCGTATCAACCGCGCATTCGAGGCAACTGCCTACGCACTGAAGAGTCCGACGCCCGCCGGCGCTGGGCCGGTGTCG
>JBKJOI010000999.1:0-4084 GCA_046595695.1 Haliangiales bacterium
TGGCGGGGGCCGGGCGGCGCCTCCGGCGCCCTGACGGGCGCGGCTTCGCGGTGATCGTCGACGGGGTGTTCCTGGCGCGGCTGTTCGCGCGTCTGCTCGGCGCGCCCGCCGAGCTGCCCGCGCCGCGTGAGGTCACCGCGGCCGAGCAGGGCGTGCTGGCCGGGCTGTGCGCGCTCGCGCTCGAGGCCGCGGCGGTGTCCGGGCTCGTCGTCGAGGGCACGACCGGCGACCTGGCCGGCCTGCGAGCGCTGCTTCCCGATCCGTGGGTGATCGGCGTGGACGTCCGCGTCGAGGCCGGCGGTCTAGGCGGTACCGTGCGCGTGCTCGCGCCTGAATCGCTGCTCACGGCCGAGCCACCCGGGCCGCTCCCCAGCGCGGCCGCGCGCGCGCCGGGGGATGGGCGCAGGTGGCTCGAGCGGATCGTCGTGCGCGCCGCCGTCGTGCTCGCCAGGGTGTCGCTCGTGCCCGCCGAGCTCGCGGCGCTCGCGCGCGGCGACGTGGTCGTGCTACCCGAGGGCACCATGCGCGGCCGAGCGTGGCTGTGCGCGGGCCGCGGCGGGTTCGCGCTGCACCACGATGAAACCCGCCTCACCGTTGCCGACGCCTGGCAACAAGGAGCCCCGATGGCCGATCCGAACGATGCGCTCGCCCGCGATCTCTCCGTCCCGGTCTCCTGCCGCCTGGCGCAGCTCGAGCTCAGCCTGCGCGAGCTGCTCGAGCTCGGGCCCGGCGCGATCATCGGCCTGGCCCGGCCGCTCGGGGCGCCCGTCGAGCTGGTCGCGGCCGAGCGTGTGATCGCGCGCGGTGAGCTCGTCGACGTGGACGGCGAGCTCGGCGTCCGGGTCACCGAGATCGTCGGATGAGGGCGCACCCGCGTCAGCGGCTCCCGCCGCCGCCCGTCCCGCTGCCGCCGCCGCCCGTCCCGCCGCCGCCGATCACCGGCCCGCTCTTCTCGGTGGGCGCGCGGCGCACCGCCTCGGCGACCGCCACGCGGTTGCGCCCAGCCTCCTTCGCGCGGTAGAGCGCCTCGTCGGCGCGGCGCAGGAGATCCTCGACGCGCACCACCGCCGCGTCGGGAAACCCGGCCACGCCCATGCTGGCGGTGATCGATAGGGACGGGCCTTCGCCGACGTCGATGAGCGAGGTCGCGATGCGGCGCAGGCAGCGCGTGGCCAGCTCGGCGGCGCCCGCGGCGTCGGTATCGGGGAGCAGGATGCCGAACTCCTCGCCGCCGTAGCGGGCCGCGGTGTCGACGTCGCGCACCGCCGCGCGCAGCGTGCGCGCGACCGCGGCGAGCGCCCGGTCGCCGGCCAGGTGGCCGCGGTGATCGTTGATCTTCTTGAAGTGGTCGAGATCCACGAGCACCACGGCCAAGCGCGAGCCATAGCGGCGGGCGCGCAGCATCTCCTGCTCGCACAGCTCGAGAAAGCGTCGCCGGTTGGTGAGCCCGGTGAGCGCGTCGGTGCGTGACAGCAGCTCGAGCTTCTGCTCGCGCTCGCGCCAGCGATCGATGATGTGGCTGGCGAGCAGGAGCGTCAGTGCCGAGAACGATCCCGACAGCAGCGCCTGCCGCGCGATCGCCTGCGGCCCCTGGCCGTGGGTGCCCGCGATGTACTTGAGCAGGACATCGAGCGAGGCGAAGCCGGCGTGGATCGCGAGCGCGCCGCCGACGACGATCGTGAAGAACAGCGCGGCGCCCACGAACACCATGCGCCGCTCGAACAGCAGGAAGCCGACGATCGCGCCGCCCAGGAACAGGATCCATCCGGGGCTGTCGAACGGCCCGGTCACCGACGTGAACAGGCCGCACGTGATCGCGTACAGGATCACCGTGACGTGCATGAAGATGCGCCGGTCGGGCGCCCGTTTGCGCGCCCACAGCGCCGCCGCCGCCAGCACCAGCCAGGGCGCGAGCACCAGCAGCGACAGCGCGCCCAGCACGCGTGTGCCCTCGGGCGGCGTCTCGCCGGGCAGGTACGGCCAGCCCGACGAGGTGTTCATGAGCGCCGCGAACAGCAGGATCGAGGGCAGCATGAACGCGGCCGAGAACAGCGTCCGGTCGGTCATCGAGAGCGCCTGCGGGTTGCCGAGCAGCTCGGCAAGCGTCCGCGGAGACGCGTCACGCGCCTCGTCCTCGCCGCGGTCTTCCCCCGTCACCACTTGTACCGAGGATAACGTAGTTGGGCGAAGGCGATAAGCCGCGCTTCTGTCTGGCAGGGGAAACGAGGGCGGATTCGGCCTGCGGCAGCGGCCGCAGGGGACGTTTCAGCCCGCGGTAGCGGCCGCGGTCAGCTGCCGCAGACCTTCTCGATCTTCGCGAACGAGGTCTGCAGCTGCCCGGCGCCCGCCTGCACCTTCTCGATGGCCTTGCCGGCGCCCGGCTCGTCCTTCGCGCGCACCGCCGAGGCGGCCTCGTTGAAGCCGCCGCCCATCGCCTCGAGCGCGACGGTGAACTCGCCGTGCGCCGCCTTCAGATCGGGGTGGCCGATCTCGAGGCTCTTCAGGTTACCGGCGCTCTTGACCAGGAAGTCGCCGAAGCGCGAGAGCGCGTCGGCGCCCTGGGCGTCCATGTTGTCCTGCAGCGCCTTGTACTCGGCCTGCAGCTCGGTCAAGAAGGACGCCACGCTCTTGCCGTACTGCTCGCACGCCGTCTTCGCGTCGCCCGCCGGACCCGAGCCGAAGCCGAAGTTCGCGACACCGTCCAGGCTCTTGCCCGCGCTCGAGAACGCGTGCTTGTCGATACCGGCGAGCAGCTTGCCGCCGCCGGTCGGATCGCCCGGCTCGGCCGGCTTGGCGACCTCGGCGATCTTCTCGGCCTCGGGCGTCTTGATGGGCTCGGCCGTGGGCAGGTCCGGCTTGGCCTCGTCCTTCTTGCAGGCGGCGGCGCCCAGCGAGAGCGAGAGCAAGACGGTGAACGCGAGCGCGACGGATCGGAGCATGCGAGGTCCCCCTTGGTTGGCGTGGCGATGCGGCGGTAGCGACGCCGCGGTTACGAACGCGGCGAGATTGTAACGCGGGGGATGAAAAACGCGGGGGGTTACGACGCGGCGGTGACGGGCGCGGGCGCGGGCGCGGGCTTGGGTGCGGGCGCGGCCACGTGGAGGCGCGCGTCGACGATCCCGGTCAGGCGGCGGTAGAGCTCGACGTAGCGGCGCGCGCTGTTGGGCCAGCCAAAATCCAGGCGCATGGCGCGCCCGACCAGGTCCAGCCAGGTGTCCTTGTGCTTGTACGCGGCGACCGCGCGGCGCACCGTGCGGCCCAGGGCGCCGGCGTCGTACTCGTCGAACTTGAAGCCCGCGCCGGTGCGAGTGCGCTCGTCGTAGTCCACCACGGTATCGTCGAGGCCACCCGTGGCGCGCACGATCGGGATGGCGCCGTAGTGCATGGCGTACATCTGCGTGAGGCCGCACGGCTCGTAGCGCGACGGCATGAGGAACAGGTCGGCGCCCGCGAGCAGCCGGTGCGCGGCCGGCTCGTCGTGTGCGACGCGCACCGCGACCTTCATGGGGTGGCGGCGCGCCAGCTCGCGCAACGCCTGCTCGTAGCGGGCCTCGCCGGCGCCGAGGAACACGTACTGAGCGTCGCCACGCGCCAGCTCCTCGCCCGCCTGCACGATCAGGTCGAAGCCCTTCTGCTCGGCGAGCCGCGAGATCGAGGCGACGAGCGGGATCGACGCGCGCACCGGCAGGCCGAGCTCGCGCTGCAGCGCGGCCTTGCAGGCCGCCTTGCCGGTCGGGTCGTCGGCGTCGTAGCGCACTGGCAGCGCGACGTCGCGCGCCGGGTCCCACTCCTCGGCGTCGATGCCGTTCAGGATGCCGGTCAGCTTGTGCGCCCGGCTCTGCAGGAAGCCTTCCAGGCCGAAGCCCTGCTCGGCGGTCTGGATCTCGCGCGCGTAGCGCGGCGACACCGTCGTGATGTGGTCGGCGTAGGCGAGGCCGGCCTTGAGGAAGCCGAGCTGGTCGTAGAACTCGGCGCCGTCGGGCGTGAACACGTCCCAGCCGAGCCCGAGCTCCTCGACGAGGCTCTTGTGGAACAGACCGCGGAACGCCAGGTTGTGCACGGTGCCCAGGTCGGTGTTCACCGT
>JBKJOI010000052.1:0-20818 GCA_046595695.1 Haliangiales bacterium
ACGGTGAACACCGACCTGGGCACCGGCCGGCCGGTGACGAAGCCGCGCCCGGCGTAGAGGGGCAAGAGGCCCGCCTGCCAGTCGTGGCCGTGGACCACGTCGGGCCACACGTCGAGCTGGTGCGCGACCTCGAGCGCGGCGCGCGAGAGCAGCGCGAAGCGCAGGCCGTTGTCGGCGAATTCGCCGCTGGCGTCGCCGTAGAGGCCCTCGCGATCGAACCAGGGGTGATCGATGAGCAGCGCGCGCACGCGCCCGCCCGGCAGGGTGCCCTCGTAGACGACGACGCGCTCGGTGCGGTTGCCCAGCGGCACGTCGACCGGCTGCAGCCGGCGCGCGAGCGCGTGGGTGCGCGAGTCGATGCCGCGGTAGCGCGGCAGGACCACGAGCGCGCGCACGCCGAGCGCCGCCTGGGCGCGCGGCAGCGAGGCGGCGACATCGGCGAGCCCTCCGCTCTTGGCGAAGGGGGCGACCTCGGAGGCGACGTGGAGGACGGTGAGCGGCTTTTGCGTGGTCATACGGGGATGTCTCGCAGGAATGCGGCGGCGTCTTCGGGCGGCGTCGGGTTGATGTAGAACCCCGAGCCCAGCTCGAAGCCGGCCACCTTGGTGAGGGTCGGCATGATCTGGAAATGCCAGTGATAGTACGGCGGCGCGCCGCGTTCGGAGGCGGGCGCGTTGTGCATGATGAAGTTGTACGGCGGGTTGTCGAGCGCCACGTTCAGCTTGCGCAGGGTCACGCGCATGGCGTCGGCGAGCAGCGTGAGCTGGGCACGCGGCGCCTCCTCGAAGTGCGCGCCGTGGGTCTTGGGCAGCACCCAGGTCTCGAACGGGAAGCGCGGCGCGTAGGGCGCGAGCACCACGAAGCCCGCGTTCTCGTAGATCAGGCGCCGGCCGTCGGCCACGTCCTGGCGGATGATGTCGCAGAAGATGCAGCGCTCCTTGAGCTCGAAGTGCCGGCGCGCGCCGGCGAGCTCCTCCGAGACGTGGCGCGGCACGAGCGGCAGCGCGATGAGCTGCGAGTGCGAGTGCTCGAGCGAGGCGCCCGCTGCCGAGCCATGGTTCTTGAACACCATGATGTAGCGGAAGCGGGTGTCGCGCGAGAGGTCGACGATGCGGTCGCGGAACGCCCACAGCACCGCCTCGACCTCGGCGGGGCTGAGCTCGGCGAAGGTCGCGTCGTGACGCGGCGTCTCGATGACGACCTCGTGCGCGCCGATGCCGTTCATCTTGTCGTAGATCCCGTCGGCGGCGCGGTCGAGGTCGCCCTCGATCATGAGCGCGGGGAACTTGTTCGGCACCACGCGCAGCGTCCACGGGCGCTTCTCGGCGGCG
The DNA here is from genome assembly GCA_046595695.1 of Haliangiales bacterium. Taxonomy (GTDB): domain Bacteria; phylum Myxococcota_A; class Polyangia; order Haliangiales; family SHYZ01; genus JBKJOI01. Next base: position 1,332 of record JBKJOI010000052.1, read on the forward strand.
GTCTGCACGACGCCGGCGCCGGTGGCGGCGACCTGACCGGGCAGGTCGTGGTAGACGAGCACCGCGCGCGGGGTCTTGTCCTCGTTGGCCGGGCAGAACGGGCAGAAGCCGCCGGTGCGCGGCTGCTCGCGGTCGGGCTGGTACTCGAGCGGCCGGCGCGCGCGTTCGGTGGCGATGATGACCCAGCGGTCGACGATGGGATCTTTGCGGAGCTCAGGCATGCAGGTCGCCGATCTCGAGCGCGAGCTGGGCCTCGAAGGTGCCGCCGGGCGACAGCCGCACCGGCCACACCGGCGCCAGCACCGAGCCCTGGTAGGTGCGCTCGAAGCCGGCCTCCGACTGCGACGCGGTCTCGAGCGGGAAGCGCCAGAAGGCGGGCGTGCCCGAGGCCTCGAGCTGGAGGCGCAGGCCGCTCCAGTCGTCCTGCAGCTCGAGGCGCGGGCAGTCCTCGAGCACGCCGCTCGAGGCCAGGTGAGTGGCGTCGAGGTGGTGGCCGGCGGCCACGTAGCGGCGGCCGCGGTCGTGGCCGGCGAGCAGCGTGAGCGACAGCTCGGGCGCGAAGCGCGTGACCAGGTCGCCGCCGCCGTCGGTGGCCAGGCGCACCTTGTACGCGGCCGTGACGCGCGCGCCGGTCAGGCTGATGCGCTTGTCGATGGTCACGTGGCGCGCGTGGCCGCTGCCGTCGCGCACGACGCCCTCGCGGCGCAGCAGGGCGAAGCCCTCGGCGCCGCCGCCGGTGCCGAGCAGCTGGTAGCGGCCGCCGGCGAAGTCGCCGCGATCGTCGTAGGTCGAGCGCGCGAAGTCGGCGAGCGTGGTGCCTTCGGCCAGGAAGTGATCGACGAAGCCGAGGCGCAGGTGGCGATCGTAGTGCAGCAGCTCGCCGAGGGTGTCGTCCTTGACCACGGCCAGGTCGTGGATCGACCTGGGCTTGTCGTCGTGCGCCGGGTGCCCGCCGTCGTGCGCGTGCTGCTTCTTCTGCTGCAGCGCCTCGAGCAGCTTGGCGTGGTAGCCCTCGGGGTGGCGGCCGAGCACGTTGGCCAGGTTCCAGCGCTTGTCGCGCGCGTCGAGCTCGAAGAAGGCGCCGCCCGCGTCGGGCTTGATGGCCAGCCAGACGCGCCGGTTGGACAGCACGACCTCGTTCTGCAGATCGGCGTCGATGTCGGCGAGGTCGACGCGCACCGCGTCGCTGAGTTGGCCGAGCGCGGTGTCGGCCGCGAGCTCGGCGCCGATGAGGTGCGAGTAGACCGCGTGGCGCAGGTAGTTCAGGTAGAGGCCGCCGAACAGGCCGTGCCAGTAGGAGCAGTTGCACTGCGCGCGGTAGACCTCGCGGCGCGCCGCGGCGATCTCGGGGCTGGGCGCGCGCGCCTCGGCTGCCGCGACCTTGCGCGACACCCAGACCATCTTCTTGTGCATGAAGTTGGCCTCGGGGTAGCGCGCCATGAAGCTCTGCCAGATGCCGCCGCGGATGAACGGCCGCAGCGTCTCGGCCAGCGCCGGGTTGCTCGCGGCGAGCCGTGCCTTGCCGTCGTGGTACGCGCGCTGCGCGTCCGCGGGTAGGGTCCACTCGCCCATCTCCTCGTAGGACGCGGTCGGCAGGTAGACGCGGCCCGCGGGCGGGAAGCGGTCCATGGTCTCGGAGAAGGTGGCGGTCTCGACGCCCACGTCGGGCTCGGACAGGCGCGCGAAGAAGCTTCGGAGCCAGCCCTTCTCCCAGACCCACTCCTTGGTGCCGGGCCACATGCCGAACTTCTCGCCGTCGTCGCCGTAGGTGACGACCGGGCTGGCGCCGATGGACGCCGCGGTCCGCCCCAGCTCGGCGAGCGCGTTCATGGTGTCGTCCACGCTCTTGAAGGGGATGGCGTAGCGCATCTCCTTCTCGATGGGAAAGATGCCGAGCGGCGTGCCGGCGCGCTCGGTCACGTAGTGGCCGAACAGCGGGCCGGCGATGCCGGCGTTGCGGAAGTGGGTGTCGTCGATGAGCGTGTACTCGAGGCCGGCCTGCGCGATGCGCTCGGCCAGCGACGGCTCCCACACCCGCTCGGCCAGCCACATGCCGCGCGGCCGCGAGCCCAGGCGCTCGGCGCAGAAGTCCTGCATGAGCGCGAGCTGGCCGGCGGCGTCGCGGTCGGGCAGCACGGCCAGCATGGGCTCGTAGAACCCGCCGCCGAGGAGCTCGACCTGGCCGCGCTCGACGAGCCGGCGCAGATCCGCGAGGTACTCGGGGCGCTTGGCGTCGAGCCACTCGAGCAGCGGGCCGGTGTGGTGCAGCGCGCAGCGCACCCGCGGGAACTCGGCGATGGCGTCGAGCAGCGGGCGGTAGCAGTCGTCATAGCCAGTGGCAAAGACGTGGTCGAAGTTGCCGTCTGGCTGGTGGTTGTGAAAAGCCAGTAATAACGTTACGTTGGCCATGTCCCCGTGCCGCGCTGGAATGAGGCGGGACTATAGAGGCGGTTCTCCGCCGCGTCAACGTCGCTTGCGGCGCGGGTGGCTCCGGGCGGCCGGTCCACGCAAGGCCCGCTGCGTCTGCGCGTAGCAGACGCTTGACGTGCGCGCCGCGGACGGTTAACTCAGCGCCGTGCCGATCTACGAGTACGCGTGCCAGGGCAAGTGCAAGAAGGTCTTCGAGTACATGCAGTCCATGAAGGACCCGCCGAAGAAGAAGTGCGAGGAGTGCGGCGGCAAGCTCGAGAAGCAGCTGTCCGCCTCCGGCTTCGTCCTCAAGGGCGGCGGGTGGTACAAGGACCTGTACGCGTCGTCGAAGCCCGCCTCGAGCGGCGGCGATGAAGGCGGTGGCGGCAGCGGGGGCGACACGGTCGCCGCGCCCTCGACGTCTTCGGACGCCAAGGCCGAGACCAAGTCGGAAGGCAAGTCAGACGGCAAGGCGGACAGCAAGACCGAGTCGCCCAAGGCCGAGAAGAAGGCCGCCTCGTCGGCCTCGGGCTCGGGCTCGGGCTCGGGCTCGACGGGCGCGACGACGAAGAAGAAGTCCTCGAAGGGCAAGTGAACGCATCACGGATCGTGACCCGATCCGATCCACCACCACGCAGCGCGAGGCTTTGACCATGGCGGCGACGATCATCGACGGGAAGGCCATCGCGGCCAAGGTGCGCGGCGAGGTCGCGGCCGGCGTGTCCGAGCTCATCGGGCAGGGCACCACGCCCGGGCTCGCGGTCGTGCTGGTCGGCGACGATCCAGCCTCGGCGGTCTACGTGCGCAACAAGACGAAGGCGGCCGCCGAGTGCGGCGTGCGCGTCTTCGATCACAAGCTGCCGGCGGCCACGACCGAGGCCGAGCTACTCGCGCTGGTGAAGCGCCTGAACGAGGACGAGGAGGTCGACGGCATCCTCTGCCAGCTGCCGCTGCCGGCGCAGATCGACTCGAAGAGGATCATCGCCGCGATCGGCGCGCGCAAGGACGTCGACGGGCTGACCGCCGAGAGCGCCGGGTTGCTCGCGCAGGGCCAGCCCGGGTTCGTCTCGTGCACGCCCAAGGGCTGCATGCGCCTGCTCGCCGAGATGGGCGTGGACCTGAAGGGCGCGCGCGCGCTGGTCATCGGCCGCTCGGTGCTGGTCGGCAAGCCCATGGCGGCGCTGCTCACCAACGCCGACGCGACCGTCACGGTGGCGCACTCGCGCACCCGCGACCTCGCCGGCGAGGTCGGCCGCGCCGACGTGGTGATCGCCGCGCTCGGCCGCCCCGAGGCCATCAAGGGCGCCTGGATCCGCGCGGGCGCCGTGGTCATCGACGTGGGCATCAACCGGCTCGACACCGGCAAGCTGGTCGGCGACGTCGAGTTCGCGGCGGCGGCCGAGCGGGCGCGCGCGATCACGCCGGTGCCGGGCGGCGTCGGGCCCATGACCATCGCGATGCTGCTCGCCAACACGCTCGACAGCGCGCGGCGGCGTGCAGCCCTCTGACGATCCCGACGCGCGCGCCTCGGCGCGGCAGGCGCGCCTGCGCAAGCTGCGGCCGGTCATGCTCGTCGTCGGCGTGGTGCTGACCTCGCTGAACGTGTGGATGTGCGTGGATCGCGAGGGCCAGAAGGAGCGCGCGGCCGAGCAGAAGGGGCTGTCGCGCTACCTCACGACCAGCTACCGCAACCTGCACAAGCAGACCGAGAGCATCCTGTCCGGGCTCGCCGGCCTGGTCGACGAGACCGCGCCGAGCGCGCGCGGCGCCGTCGATATCCTCGACACCGAGAGCGTGCCCAGCCTGGACCGAGTCATCGAGGAGGGTCGCGTGATCGTCCCCGAGGGCGAGGCCGGGCGCGACCTGCACAGCCGCTACCTGGCGGTGCTGGCGGCGACGCGCGCCGACGCCCTGCGGCTGCGCGCGATCTTCGCCGAGCCGGCCGCCGAGCCCGCCGCAACGATCGAGGACCAGCGGCGCCGCGCGTCGGCGGTGCTGATCGAGACGCGTACGCGCCTGGAAGCCTTCTACCAGCTGGTGATCGAGGCAGGCACGCGCACCGGGCTAGCGATCACGCCGGAGCGGCCGGTGCCGGGCGCGGGCAAGAAATGACGCCGCGGGTGGTCTCGCTCTTACCCGCGGCCACCGAGATCGTGTTCGCGCTCGGGCAGGGCGACGCGCTCTGCGGCCGCTCGCACGAGTGCGACTTCCCCGCGGCGGCGCGCGCGCGGCCGGCGTGCACGTCGTCCAAGCTCGACCCCGACGGCACGAGCTACACCATCAACGAACGTGTGCGCGCGACGCTGCAAGAGGGTCTCTCCATCTACCGCGTCGACGCGGCGGCGCTGGATCGCCTGCGCCCCGACCTGGTCATCACGCAGACGCAGTGCGACGTGTGCGCCGCCAGCCTGCGCGACGTCGAGGTCGCGCTCGCCGAGCTGGTCGGCACGAAGCCGCGCGTACTCGCGCTCGCGCCCGCGACGCTCGAGGACGTCTGGGGCGACATCGGGCGCATCGCGGCGGCGCTGGGCGCGACCGCGCAGGGCGTGGAGCTCGTCGCCAGGCTGCGAGCGCGTGTGGCGGCGCTGGGCGCGCGCGCCGAGGCGCGGGTGGCCGCGTGCGGGCAGCGGCCGCGCGTGGCCTGCGTCGAGTGGATCGAGCCGCTCATGGCCGCGGGCAACTGGGTGCCCGAGTTGGTCGAGCGGGCTGGCGGCACGAACCTGTTCGGCGGCGTGGGCGCGCACTCGCCCTGGCTCGAGTGGGACAGCCTGCGCGCCGCCGACCCGGATGTGATCGTGGTGATGCCGTGCGGATGGGACGTGGCGCGCGCCCGCATGGAGCTGCCCGCGCTGGCGTCGCGGCCCGGCTGGGCGGGCCTGCGCGCCGTCCGCGCCGGACGTGTCTACCTCGTCGACGGCAACCAGTACTTCAACCGGCCCGGTCCGCGTCTGGTCGAGTCGCTCGAGCTCATGGCCGCGCTCGTCCACCCCGACGCGTTCTCGTTCGGCACCGAAGGCGCCGACTGGGCGCGCGGGTGAGCACCGCCCGCGCCGCCCACGCCGCCCGCGCTACTTGAGCGCGGCGCTCTTGGGCTTGCCGAGCAGGCGCAGCACAGCGGTCTGCAGGTCGGCGAAGTTGGGCGGCGAGGGCAGCACGACGTCGGCGCCCAGCTCGACCGCGAGCGCCCGGCGCGCCTCCTCGTGAGCGAGCGCGAGCACCGGCACCGGCGGCCGGTGCGCCTTGGCCAGGCGAATCGACAGGATCTGCTCGGCGTAACCTCCGGGCAGGCTGGCGCCCGGATCGCCGTCCTGCGACTCGTCCGCGGTGGTGGCGAATTCGACCAGGAGCAGGTCGCAGTCACGCTCGAGCGCGCGCTCGATGTCCTCGCCGCCGGCCGCCTCGACGACGTCGGCCGAGCCCACGATGGTGCGCAGCTGGCGCGCGAGCTGCCCGCGCGCCGACACGTCGGCGCTCATGACCAGCGCGCGCAGCCCCTGGAAGCCACTCACGATGCGGTCGATGGCCTCGCCGTGCTGCTCCTCGAGCTGGTCGAACCGGATGCCCATGCCGCGCGGCTGCTGCTGGGTCTTCCAGGCCTGCACCCAGGCCACGATGCCGATCACGTCGATGTGCGGTTCACCGGGGATGGCGAAGCGCAGCGCGACCTCGGTGCCGACGGGCAGCGGCTCCTCGGTCTCGACGAACATGCCGCCCTTGGACAGGTTGGTCGAGTACGAGATCAGGAACGCGGCCGCGTTCCGGTACTCGACCTCGAGGGCCAGGGCAACGCGCTCGAACTTGCGATCCGACAAGGCCGGTATTCTACTTGGCCTAGTTGCGACCGGTCGACAGGAGCTTGTCGAGCAGGCGATCGAGGTCGTCGAGGTCGGCGTACTCGATCTCGATGCGGCCACCCTTGCCACCGCCGCGATCGACCACCGCGATGCGTGCGCCCAGCGCTCGCGTCAGCTTCTGCTCGAGGTCCTTCACGATGGCGCTCTTTTCGACGACCGGGGCCTTGGCCTTGGCGCCGCCGGCGTCGCCGCGCTCGCGCCGCACCAGCTCCTCGGTCGCGCGCACCGACAGCGCGCGCGCCACGACCTTGAGCGCGCAGCGCTCGATCGCGGGCGTGTCCTCGAGGCCGAGCAGGGCGCGCGCGTGGCCCATGGACAGCGCGCTCTTCTGCACCAGCTCGCGCACGCTGCCGGGGAGCTTGAGCAGCCGCAGCGCGTTGGCGACGGTCGCGCGGTCCTTGCCGACCCGCTCGGCGATCTGCTCCTGGGTGTAGCCGAGCTCGTCGGAGAGGCGCTTGTAGCCCTCGGCCTCCTCGATCGGGTTCAGGTCCTCGCGTTGGATGTTGTCGATGAGCGCGGCCTCGAGCGCCTTGGCGCGCGTGGAGTCGCGCAGCAGCACGGGGACCTCGCGCAGGCCGGCGCGCTGGGCCGCCCGCCAGCGCCGCTCGCCGGCGATGATCCAGAAGCCGCCGCCCTCGGTCTTGGGGCGCTCGCGCACGATGAGCGGCGTGATCACGCCCTGCGAGCGGATCGACGAGGCCAGCTCGTTGAGCGTGCCTTCGTCGAACGCCTGGCGGGGCTGCTCGGGGCCCGGGTGCAGGTCTTCGATGGGAGCCTGGAAGTAGTCCCGGCGCGTGGGCGCCGCCGGCGCGGCCGGCAACGCGACGACCCGCTCGCGCTCGCGCTCCTCGCGCTCGCTGCCGCCGCCCGGGATGAGCGCGTCGAGGCCGCGGCCGAGTGCGCTGCGACGCTTCGCCGGCGCGATATCCGACATTTACGCCACCTCTGCGAGCGGCACGCTGCGCCGCACCAGCTCGTCAGCGAACTGGAGATAGCTCTGGCAGCCGCGCGACTCCTTGTCGTAGAGGAGGATCGGCTTGCCGTGCGAGGGCGCCTCGGAAAGGCGGATGTTGCGCGGGATCACGGTCTCGAAGACGCGCCCCGGCAGGTGCTGCTTCACCTCTTCCACGACGGCGTGGGTCAGGTTGGGCCGCGGGTCGAACATGCAGAACAGCACGCCGTCCACCGACAGCTCGGGGTTGAGCGCGCGCTTCACCCGGTCGATGGTCGACAAGAGCGACGCCAGGCCCTCGAGCGCGTAGTACTCGCACTGCATGGGCACGATCACCCCGTCGGCGGCGGTGAGCGCGTTGACGGTGAGGATGCCCAGCGACGGCGGGCAATCGATGATGACGTAGTCGTACTCGCCGACGATCGACTGCACGAGCCCCTGCAGGCGCCGCTCGCGCGCGTCGGCGGAGACCAGCTCGATCTCGGCGCCGGCCAGGTCACCCGTGGACGGGGCGAGGAACAGCGACTTGATCTCGGTCGGGCGGATCACGTCGTGGATGTCGACGTCGCCGATCAGCGCGTCGTAGACCGACAGCTCGATGCGCCGGCGCGGGTAGCCCACTCCGGAAGACGCGTTGCCCTGGGGATCGAAGTCGAGCAGCAGGGTCTTGCGGCCCGCGTTCGCCAGCGACGCCGCGAGGTTGACAGCGGTCGTGGTCTTGCCGACCCCGCCCTTTTGATTGACGACCGCGATGACTCGACCCATTTCGGTACCTCTTGAGAATGCGCTCGCCATGTCTACTCCGGCAGGTTCGACTTCGCACGCTAACAGCGGCCTATGACAGCACGGCGCCCGGAGCCAGCTTCCCGCCCTACCGACGGCGCGGCAATAAATCGACCAGGAAATCGTGTCGAAAATTTGCCCGACTCCGAGACCGCGGCTTACATGGTGTGCGGATGTAGGTAAAAGTGGTTTCGACCACGGGAGGATGGATCGGATGCGCGCTGCAATGCCTCGGATTTACAAGTCGTTCGAAGATTTCGAGCGAGACGAGCTGCGCAAGCTGGACTCGATGAGCGGCTCGATCGACGACATGCTCGACGAGATGTTCGCCGAGGAGCTCGATTTCGACGGCGCCTCGGGCAAGAAGTCCAAGTCGCGCATCGGCGACGACGAGTAGGCTCGACGATCCGGCAGGCTGCTCAGCGCGCGACGAGCAGGGCGGCCCCGCTCAGCGCTTGAACGACGTCGGCCGGTGCCGCTCGAGCACGAAGTACGACCCGGGCACGCGCACGCGCGCCGGTCCGACCGCCGCGAACGCGGTGCCGAGCAAGAGCTCGTCCGAGCCCTTGTGCACGCGCACCACGTAGTCGCGCAGTGTCCGGCTCGGATCGAGGCGCGAGTTGCCGCCCTTGCCGTAGTCGAGCAGGACCGAGCTCAGGAACACGTTGTCCTTGCTGGTCGGGTCGACCGGCAGGACCGCGAAGAAGCCGAAGCGCTTGGGGTCCACATCGCTGGGCTTGGCGATCCACGGCTGGTCGACGCGGTTCTGCACGCACGGCTGGTTGTAGCCGTGTACGTCGCCCGCGGCGTCCTCGTAGAAGCCCTTGATGAACTTCTTGATGCCGGCGGCCTTGGCCCAGCCCATGGTGTTGAGCCCGCGCCACTCCCAGCCGGCGAGCGCCTCGAACGTCGGCGCCTCGCCGCGGCGCATGATGTTCTCGAGCTCGTTGTCGGGCAGCTCGCCCACCTGCAAGTACTCGGCAGAGGCCAGGGTCGCCTGGTGTCCCATCTCGCGCCTCATGCCGCCATCCTCCAAGCGTTGGTCTCGAGCAGGCGCTCGGCATTGCGCGTCGACAGCGCCATGATGGTCTCCATCGGGTTCACGCCGATGGGCGAGGGAAACAGGCTGGCGTCGGAGATGTAGAGCCCGTCGGTGTCGTAGACCTTGCCGTACGAGTCGCAGACGTGGCGCGTCGGATCGTCGCCCATGCGGGCGGTGCCCATCATGTGCACCGTGAACAGCTCGATGCCCGACTTCGGCACCTTGGCGTCGTAGAGCTTCTTCACGTCGTCGACCGAGTGCATCGCCGGCATGCCCTCGAAGGCGGGCGCGATGCGCTTGGCGCCCGCGGCGAACAAGAGCTCGCACAGCATGGCGGTGGCCTTGACCAGCTTCTGCGCGTCGCGGTCGTTCAGCTCGTAGAAGGGCAGCGGGATGCCGCCCGGGCCCAGCCGGATCTTGCCGGTCGAGGTGTCCTCGAGCAAGAGGCCCGCGTTCACGATCTTGTGGTAGTCCTTCATCATGTCGATGAGCTCGCGCCCGTAGTACGGCACCGCCATCGACAGGATCGCCGGCGGCACGTTGACCGCGGCGAACAGGAAGCCTTCCTTCTCGAACTCGCGCACCTGGTAGGCCTGGTGCACGCCCTGCCAGCCCTTCACGTCCTCGTCGAAGATCGCCTGCACCTTGGTGTTCGGGTGCAGCGACAGATCGGTGCCGACGCGGCCCGAGGGCGACTTGAAGCCCGAGCGCATCAGCAGGGCGGGGGTGTGGATCGCGCCGCAGGCGACGATCGTCGAGCGCGCGTGCACGGTGAGCCGGGCGCCCGGCTTGCCGTTCTGCAGCACGACCCGGCCGGTGACGCCGATGATCTTCTTGCCGCGCGCGACCAGCTTGTCGACCTTCACGTCGCTGTAGACGCGCGCGCCGAACGAGAGCGCGCGCGGCACGTAGGTCACCAGCACGCTGCGCTTGGCCGCGGTCGGGCAGCCGAACGCGCAGTTGTTGGTGCCGGCGCAGTGGTTCTGGTTGCGGATGTTGGGGATGTACGCCCAGCCCTTCTTCTCGGCGCCCTCGCGCAGGAGCTCGTTGTCGCGGCTCATGCTCTCGGGGTCCTGGTGCTTCGCGGAGACGAACTTCTCGACGCGCGCGAAGTAGCGCTCCATGTGCGCCGCCTCGATGCGGTCGACGCCGTCCTCGCGCGCCCAGCGCTCGAGGATCTTCTCGGGCGTGCGCCAGGTCATGCCGCCGTTGATCACGGTCGAGCCGCCCACGGTGCGACCCTCGGAGAAGATCACCGGCGGGGTGCCCACCGTCATCGACGCGCCGCCGTCGCGGTAGAGCTTGCGGATCATCGCCGTCGCCTGTGGCGTGAACTCCGACGTGTCGTGGTAGCCGCCCTCCTCGAGCACGATCACGTCGAGGCCGGCCTCGGCCAGCTCGGCGGCGGCGACGCCGCCACCGGCGCCCGAGCCGACGATGACGACGTCACAGGAGAGCACCTGGTCGCCGCTGTAGTCGCTGCGCCCGAAGACGCCGTTAGGCCGCTTGGTCATGACGCACCTTCTTGGTGAGGGACGAGGCCGGGACGAGCGGATCGCGCTCGAGGACCATCTTTTCCTGGGCGGCGATGTCGCTGGCGTAGTCGCGCAGGCGGCGCGCGGCCACCTCGGCGATCCACTGCTCGGGGTGGTACTGCATGCGCGCGGCGACCACCGGATGCTCGAAGTAGCCCATCGCGATGAGGCCCTTGATGCCCTTGGTGAACTGCCGGATGGGGAACAGCGGCGAGTGCCACCACGATGCGAAGTAGGCGTCCTGCTTGGCCACGGGCAACCGCGAGAACGGCCGGCCGAACGAGGACGGGAAGCCGATCGCGCCGATCTCGAACGCGGTCAGCCCGGCGACCAGGCCGGTGCGCATGTGGAACGGGATGGAGCGCATCGACAGCTCCACGTGGTCGATCACTTCCGTCACCAGGCCGAGGGTCTCGACCTCCTCGGTGCAGACGATCCGGACCATCGGCTCGAGCACGCGCCGCAGCAAGCGCGGGATGCGGAAGTCGGCGAGGACGACGTCGTCTTGGGGGTCGGTCATGGCTGGACTCCGATGGCGCCGAGCAGGCGCCCGTCGTGGCGGTTCAGGTAATCGGACAGGCGGCTGCAGGCGGCCTCGACCTGGCCGCCCTCGAGCTCGTCGAAGATCGCGGCGAAGGTCTCGGGGTAGTCCGCGGGTGCCGGCGAGGCGCCGGTCAGGGTGCGCGCGATCTCGTGGTAGACGGGCGCCAGGCCACCGAGCAACCACAGCGCGGGCAGGAAGCCGGCGCCCTCGACGAGCGCGCGCAGCGCCTCGTAGTCGTGGCGCACGAAGGCGCCGACGTCGGCGCGGGCCTCCCAGGCGCTGGCGACCGCGGCGCGCGCGGGGCCGAGCGCGTTCTTGCCGGCGAGGCGGCCGCCGACCATGCGCAGGATCTCGGTGAACAGGGCGCGGCGGATGCCGAGCAGGTCGCGCACCAGCGTCGCGACCGCGACCGGGCCCTCGACGGGCGCGCCCATGCGCAGGTAGGCCGGCAGCACGTCGAGCGTCCAGTCACGGCGTGCGCGCACGACCACGCCCGAGCCGCGCTTCACCTGGATGAGGCCCCACTCGCCCAGGCGACGCAGCGCCTCGCGCAGGGTCGGGCGGCTGGCGCCCAGGTTCTTGGCCAGATCGCGCTCGGACGGCAGGCGCGCGCCGGCTCCGTAGTTGCCGCGAACGATGTCACTGAGCAGCGCCTCGAAGACATTCGCGCTGGTCGTCGCGGTGTTCTTCGGTAAAGCTTTCTTTGCCGGTGCGGTGGGCATGTGGTCTGACCAATTGGTAAGACCACTTGGTCACCGCGTCAAGAACTATTTACAGACTTCTGTTAATGGTCGCGCCGCCGAGCCGGCGGGCTCAGAGCTCGACGACGGTCCCCGGCGTCGGCATCTCGACCTTCAGGCCGTCGGTGCGCAGGGTCGCCTGCAGCGCTTCCTGCGACTCGGGCTCGCCGTGCACCAGGAAGAAGCGCGGGTCCGTGCCGCACGACTGCGCGTAGGCGCGCAGGTCGTGCATGTCGGCGTGTGCCGAGAACGCGTTCATCACCTTCACCTGCGCGCGCAGCTCGCGCTCGACGCCGAGGATGCGCACGCGCGGCCGCTTCTCGACGATGCGCCGGCCGAGGGTGTGCTGCGCCATGAAGCCGACGATGAGGATCGTGTTCTTCGCGTCCTCGATGTTGTTGCGCAGGTGGTGCAGGACCCGCCCGGCCTCGCACATGCCCGAGGCGGAGATGATGACCGCGGGCTCGCGCAGGTCGTTCAGCCGCATCGACTCCTCGCGCGAGGTCACGTAGCGCAGGCCGGGAAAGTTGAACGGATCGCCGTGGCTCTCCAGGTGCTCGCGCGTCTCGGTGTCGAAGCACTCGGGGTGCAGCCGGAAGACGCCCGTGACGTTGACCGCGAGCGGCGAGTCGATGATCACCGGGATCTGCGGCAGCCGGCCGTCGCGCTGCAGCTCGGCCAGCGCGTAGACGATCTCCTGCGTGCGCCCGACCGCGAAGGCCGGGATGATCACCTTTCCGCCACGCTTTACGGTCTCGCCGACCACGCGCGCGAGGTCGTCGTGCATGCTGTGGATGTCGCCGTGCGCGCGGTTGCCGTAGGTGCTCTCCATGAGCACCGCGTCGACCGGCGGCCGGGGCAGGACTGGGTCGCGCAGGATGGGCATGCCCTTCCTGCCGATGTCGCCCGAGAACATCACGCGCATCACGCGATCCGCGATCCCGGCCGTGCCGCGCCGGGTCCACTCGATCATCACGCCGGCCGATCCCAGGATGTGCCCGGCGTCGAGGAAGGTGGCCTTCACGCCCGGCAGCGGCTCGAAGCTGCGATCGTAGGGCACGCCGATGAAGCGCTTGAGCGCCGCGATCGCGTCCTCCTCGTCGTAGAGCGGCTCGATGCGCTGCCAGTCGCGATCCCGGCCGAACTTCTCGTTCAGGTAGCGCGCGTCGCCTTCCTGGATCCGCGCCGAGTCGCGCAGCATGTACGCGCACAGGTCGCGGGTGGCCGGGGTGGCCCAGACGCTTCCGCTGAAGCCGCGCTTCACCAGCGTGGGGATCGAGCCCGAGTGATCGATGTGCGCGTGGGTCAGGATGAGCGCGTCAGCGGCCACGGCCTCGGCAGGCAGGTGCGTATTTTTCTGTCGGGACTCCTCGCGTCTGCCCTGGAAAAGGCCACAATCGATCAGGATCGTGCCGGCATCCGTCTCGAGCAGGTGCATCGAACCGGTGACTGACTGGGCCGCGCCCAGGAACCGAATGTGCATGGTGTAAGCAAGGGTACCCTTGGCGACAGACGAGAGTCGAGGGTATGGTATGGCTCACTAAAGGGAGACCCCACGCGATGACGACGAAACCCAAGGGCGCAAGCGACGGACCTGTCGAAGTACCCGAGGTCATCTCGATACTGCCGCTCAGGAACTCCGTGCTGTTCCCGGGCTCGATCATTCCGATTGATGTCGGCCGGCGAAAGTCGGTCCGACTAGTCGAGGAAGCCATCTCGAAGGAACGCCCGGTCATCGGCATCCTGACCCAGCGTGACGCGCGGACCGAAGATCCGGGCGACGGCGACATGTACCAGGTGGGCTGCGCGGCCCGCATCCTCAAGGTCATCAAGCTGGCCAAGGACAACTTCAGCGTGATCCTGCAGGGCGTGTCGCGCGTGAAGGTATCCGACTACCTCTCGCACGATCCATTCATCACCGCGCGCGTCACGGCGGTGCCGGATCCCACGACCTCCGACGTCGAGCTCGACGCGCTGGTGATGAACCTCAAGGACATCGCCAAGCGGGTCGTGAAGCTCATGCCCGAGCTGCCCAAGGAAGCCGGCGCGCTGGTCGACAGCGTCACCGAGCCGGGCCAGCTGGCTGACCTCATCACCTCGAACCTCGAGCTCCAGGTCGACGAGAAGCAGGACATCCTCGAGACCTTCGATCTCAAGACGCGCATGCGCAAGGTGCTGCAGTTCCTCTCGCGCCAGCTCGAAGTGCTCAAGGTGCGCGAGAAGATCAACACCCAGGTGCAGGAGGAGATGGGCCGCAACCAGCGCGAGTACGTGCTGCGGCAGCAGCTCAAGGCCATCAAGGAAGAGCTGGGCGAGCTCGACGAGGGCGGCGGCGACCTCGAGGAGTTCAAGGAGAAGATCACCGCGGCCAAGATGCCGGCCGAGACCGAGAAGGTCGCGCTCAAGCAGTTCGAGCGCCTCAAGGTGATGCAGCCGTCGTCGGCCGAGTACACGGTCACGCGCACCTACCTCGAGTGGCTCGTCGAGCTGCCCTGGTCGGTCTCGACCGAGGACAAGATCGAGCTCGACGAGGTCCGCCGCTGCCTCAACGAGGATCACTACGACCTCGAGAAGATCAAGAAGCGCATCGTCGAGTACATGGCGGTCCGCAAGCTCAAGGCCGACAAGAAGGGCCCGATCCTGTGCCTCGCGGGCCCGCCCGGCGTCGGCAAGACCTCGCTCGGTCGTTCGGTGGCGCGCGCGATCGGTCGCAAGTTCGGCCGCATCTCGCTCGGCGGCGTGCGCGACGAGGCCGAGATCCGTGGCCACCGTCGGACCTACGTCGGCTCGCTGCCCGGTGGCATCATCCAGGGCATCAAGAAGGCGGGCACCAACAACCCGGTCTTCGTGCTCGACGAGATCGACAAGCTCGGCCACGACTTCCGCGGTGATCCGGCGTCGGCGCTGCTCGAGGTCCTCGACCCCGAGCAGAACTCGACGTTCTCCGACCACTACCTCGAGGTCACCTTCGATCTGTCGAAGGTCATGTTCATCGCGACCGCCAACCAGCTCGACCCGATCCCGTGGGCGCTCCGCGACCGCCTCGAGATCATCGAGCTGCCCGGCTACACCCGGCAGGAGAAGAAGCACATCGCGCGCGCCTTCCTGGTGCCCAAGCAGCTCGACGAGCACGGCCTGCTCCGCGACAAGTGCGAGATCACCGACGACGCGATCTTCGAGATCATCGACGGCTACACGCGCGAGGCCGGCGTCCGTAACCTCGAGCGCGAGATCGGCTCGACCTGCCGCGCGGTCGCGGTCAAGGTCGCCGAGGGCAACGCCAGCGAGCACGAGACGATCGGCGTCGAGGAGGTCAAGGAGTACCTCGGCCCGACCAAGTACGTGTCGGAGGTCGCGGACCGGACCAGCGAGCCCGGCGTCGCGACCGGCCTGGCCTGGACCGCGGTCGGTGGCGACATCCTCTTCATCGAGGCCACCAAGATGCCCGGCAAGGGCAAGCTGACCCTCACCGGTCAGCTCGGCGACGTGATGAAGGAGTCGGTCACCGCAGCGCTGTCGGTCGTGCGGACCCGAGCCACCCAGCTCGGGCTCGACGCCGGCAACTTCCTCGAGAACGTCGATCTGCACGTCCACGTGCCGGCCGGCTCGGTTCCCAAGGACGGCCCGTCGGCTGGCGTGACGATGTACACCGCGCTGGTGTCGTTGCTCACCGGTCACCCGGTGCGACCCGACGTCGCGATGACCGGCGAGATCACGCTGCGCGGCAACGTGCTGCAGATCGGCGGCCTCAAGGAGAAGCTCCTGGCCGCGCACCGCGCCGGTATCAAGCGGGTCATCATCCCCGAGCGCAACGTGAAGGACCTCATCGACGTCCCCGACGAGGTCAAGAAGGAGATGGAGATCTTCCCGGTCAAGCGCATGGACGAGGTGCTCGTGCTCGCGCTGACCGACCCGCCGCAGGGGATCAAGGACCTCGCGGCGCAGGCGACGGCCGAAAACTCTCCCTGACCGCGACCTGATCGAACCCCGATCACCACCGCGCCGAGCCGCGCGGTGAGCGGAAAGGCCCCTGTCAGCGCACGCTGCCGGGGGCTTCGTGCGTCCGGGCCCACTTCGTGCGCGAAGATTCGCCACGGATCGCCGGGGCAGGGTTGACGGTCATTTGGCGGGTGCTTAGGTTTCCCAGCACACAACGCGCCGCCGCGGCTTCATCTAAAGAAGATCAAGGTTTCAACATGGGCAAGATCATCGGCATCGACCTGGGCACCACGAACTCTGTCGTCGCGATCATGGACGGCAAGGAGCCCAAGGTCATCACCAACGAGGAGGGCGCGCGGCTGACGCCATCCGTCGTCGCGTTCGATGACCGCGGCGAGGTGCTGGTCGGCCAGATCGCGCGTCGTCAGGCCATCACCAACCCCGAGAACACCGTGTTCTCGGCCAAACGCCTGATCGGACGCAAGTTCACCGATCCCACGACCCAGGAAGAGATCAAGCGGGTCCCGTACAAGGTCGTGGCCCAGTCCAACGGCGACTGCGCGATCGAGATCCGCGGCAAGAAGTATTCGCTGCCGGAGATCTCCGCGCGCGTGCTGATGAAGCTCAAGCGCGCCGCCGAGGAGTATCTGGGCGAGCCGGTGACCGAGGCGGTCATCACCGTCCCGGCATACTTCAACGACACCCAGCGCCAGGCCACCAAGGACGCCGGTCGCATCGCCGGGCTCGACGTCAAGCGCATCATCAACGAGCCGACCGCGGCCGCGCTGGCGTACGGGCTCGACAAGGGCAAGGAGCACACCATCGCCGTGTTCGACATGGGCGGCGGTACCTTCGACATCTCGATCCTCGAGGTCGGCGACAAGGTCGTCGAGGTCGTGTCGACCAACGGCGATACCCACCTCGGCGGCGACGACATCGACAACAGCCTGATGGACTGGCTGATCGCCGAGTTCAAGAAGGACTCGGGCATCGACGTCAGCAAGGACAAGATGGTCCTGCAGCGCCTCCGCGAGGCGTCGGAGAAGGCCAAGATCGAGCTGTCGAGCGTGCAGGAGACCGAGGTCAACCTGCCGTACCTCACCGCCGACGCCACCGGGCCCAAGCACCTCCTGAAGAAGCTGTCGCGCGCGGCGTTCGAGCGGATGATCGAGACGATCGTCCAGCGCACGATGGAGCCGTGCAAGAAGGCGCTGTCGGACGCCGGCAAGAAGATCGGCGACATCGACGAGGTCGTGCTGGTGGGTGGCTCGACCCGCATCCCGATGGTGCAGGCCAAGGTGAAGGAGTTCTTTGGCCGCGAGCCGAACCGCACGGTCAACCCGGACGAGGTGGTCGCGCTCGGCGCGGCGGTCCAGGGCGGCGTGCTGTCGGGCGACGTGAAGGACATCCTCCTCCTCGACGTCACCCCGCTGTCGCTCGCGATCGAGACCCTCGGCGGCGTCGCGACCGTCCAGATCCCGCGCAACACCACGATCCCGACCCGCAAGGGCGAGATCTTCTCGACCGCGGCCGACAACCAGACCACGGTCGAGGTCCACGTCACCCAGGGCGAGCGCCCGATGGCGAAGGACAACAAGACCCTGGGTCGCTTCCAGCTCACCGGGATCCCGCCGGCGCCCCGCGGCGTGCCGCAGATCGAGGTCACCTTCGACATCGACGCCAACGGCATCCTGAACGTCACGGCCAAGGACAAGGCGACCAACGTCGAGCGCGCGATCACGATCACCGCGTCGGGTGGTCTGTCCGAGTCCGACATCAAGAAGGCGGTCGAGGACGCGGCCGCGCACGAGGCCGAGGACAAGGCCCGCAAGGAGGCCATCGAGGCACGTAACCAGCTCGACAGCCTGCTCTACGGCACCCGCAAGCTGGTGACCGAGAACGGCGCGAAGCTCTCGGACGCCGACCGGCTGCTGGCCGAGGAGGAGTTCAAGAAGGCCGATTCGGTGCTCGAGGCCAACAAGGATGCGGGCACGCCCGACGAGCTGCGGGCGGCGTTCGAGTCGCTCCAGACCGTCGCGCACCGTATCGCCGAGTCGATGTACAAGGCTGGCGCGGCCGAGGGTGGTGGCCCCGAGGGCGGTCCGGCCCCGGGCGGCCCCGGGGCGCCGGCCCCGGGCGGCGCCCCGTCCGACGTGATCGACGCCGAGTTCGAAGACAAGAACTGAGTATTTGCACCCCGGGGGCGGTCGAGACCAGAATAAGGGGTGCGCCCTGCCGTTCTGGTCGCGATCGCCCTCCTCGCATTTTCGGGGGGAGGCGGGTGCGTCGAGTGGGGCGTGGTCGGCGACGGCACCAGCGTGTCGTGGGGCCGGCCCAACGGCGGCCGGCTGATCGGCGGCCGCAGGCTACCGCTCCAGGGCGATGGCTTCGAGGTGCTGCCGAAGTGGTCGTCGCGCGGCACCCAGTGGGGCACCGACGAGCTGCTCGACGTCATCGCCCATGTCGGCCGCACCGTCGAGCTGCGCCATCCCGGCTCGCGGCTCGCGGTCGGCGACCTCTCGATCGCCGGCGGCGGCTCGAGCGCCCACCACCGCTCGCACCAGACCGGCCGCGACGTCGACCTGCTCCTGTTCACCACCGCGCTCGACGGCGCCCCGCTGCCATCGGTCGACATGCTGCGGTTCGGGCCCGGCGGCGTCACCCGCGGCAAGGGCGACAAGCGCCGCTTCGATCCGGCCCGCACCTGGTCGGTCGTGCGTGGCCTGCTCGAGGCGCCCGGGCCCGGGGTCGCCAACATCTTCGTGTTCGCGCCGCTGCGCGAGGCGATGCTCGACCACGCCCGCGCCATCGGCGAGCCCGAGGGCCTGATCGACTACGCCGCGACGGTGATGGCGCAGCCGGGCGACTCCGCGCCCCACGACGACCACCTGCACGTCCGCATCTACTGCGCGACCACCGACACCGGCTGCGTCGACTATGCGGTGCGGTCGCCGGCCAAGAAGCCGCCCGCGACCTCGGCGGCCCACGCGGCGCTGGCCGGACGGCTCGGGCACCACCCGATCGTCGGCGGCTTCCGCTGGTGATGTGCCTGACCCGCGGCCGCTGACGCCCGGCCGGACTCGCCGTCGGCGAGGCCGAGGTCCCGGCGCTTGCTCGATCCGGGGTCCCCGGGCGCGACGCACGCCGGTGCCATTGCCCCAACCCGCCGACGCCGCTCCACCCGGCCGTAGAACTTACGAGCGCGCCTGGGACCTCGTCCCCGCCTCGGCTCGTCCTCCGTGCCGATCTCGAACACCGGACCCGTGGTTCCATGCCCCGGTTCGCCCTGAGCGCAGACCTGGCGCGAGCGACGGGTGGAGTCGGAAGCAAGCCGTCTGCCCTCAGCCTCCCGCACATGTTCCGGTGGCCCTGAGCCAGGGCTCGCGCAGCGAGCCCGCGGTCGAAGGGAAGACCTCGGGATTGATCACAAGTCTCCCTGTGATCGAAAGCGCTCACCCTTTCCCGGTGTCTCTGAGCCGGCGCCGAAGGCGCCGTGTCGAAGGGCAGAGGGCAGACGGCAGACCTCGGGATTGATCACAAGTCTCCCTGTGATCGAAAGCGCTCACCCTTTGCCGGTGGCCCTGAGCCGGCGCCGCAGGCGCCGTGTCGAAGGGCAGAGGGCAGAGCGCCAAGGTGCCGCACGTCGCTCCGACGGGCTGCCGGCAGACGGCAGAGCGCCAAGGGTGCCG
>JBKJOI010000054.1:0-13603 GCA_046595695.1 Haliangiales bacterium
TCGGCGGAGAGGTCGAGCACCGTCATGCCGCGCCCGTACAGCGCGGCCACGGCGCGGGCGCTCTCACCATGCGGCAGCGCGCAGAACGCGACCTTCGCGCGCGCCGCGATCGCAGCGTCGTCGAAGGGCTCGAGCACGCGCTCGCCCAGGCCGGGCACGCCGGCGAACTGCGGGAACACGCGCGCGAGCGGCAGGCCCGCCTGGCTGCGCGCGTAGAGGCCGGCGATGGTCACGTGCGGATGCTGCGCGAGCAGACGCACGAGCTCGGCGCCGGTGTAGCCGGAGGCGCCGACGATGGCGACCGGCACCGGGAGGGCGGGCGACGAGACTGACGCGGACGGCGACGGAGAGGTCGACGGCGACGGAGAGGCAGGCGGCACGGGCGCGGACATCGGCGCGAGTATACGCGGGCGCGCCCGGAGCGCTAAAGGAGGTGGTTGTTGGGCGAGTGCGGCTCGAGCACCGAGTGGTAGCGGAACACGTGCGCCTCGGGCGGCGCGGCCTGCGGGCCACCCGGATCCGCCGGCTCGGGGCGCAGCACGGCCTCCATGGCGAGGAGATCCTGGGGCCGCACGATCAGCACGGCACAGGGCGCGCCGCGCGCGACCCGCTCGGCCACCGAGCCGAGCACCAGGCGGCGTAGCCCGCGCCGGCCGTGGGTGCCGACCACGACCAGCGACGCGCGCGTCTCCAGCGCGACCGCGACGATCTGCTCGACCGGATCGCCGATGCGCACCTGGACCTCGGTCAGGATCGTCGGCGGCGCGGCCTCGCCCTCCAGGCAGCTGCGCCGGGCCTCGCGCACGCGATCACCGAGCAGCGCCTGCGCGGTCTCGAGCTGATCCTTGATGGCCGCGTGCGGATGACGCACGCCCAGACCGCCGTGGTCGTCGACGACGACCACGGCGTGCACCTCGGGGCTCAGCGCGCGGTGCGCCAGCGCCTCGTCGAAGGCTCGCTCGAGCACCTCCGGCGAGGCGTCAGAGAAGTCCACGCCGACGACGATGCGATACGGTCCGGTCGCTCTCGTGTTGCCCATCGCTCACCTCCGACCCTCCGCCGAACCCACGATGTGCGCGACGAGCGGCGGTCTCGGCGTGCACGTGCCCCAGGGCGACAGTCGAAACTCCAGTCTGGCCCCGTGTCGGATCGGCTGCAAGGGGGGGAGGCGAAAGGGAGGGGACGGGAGGGTGCGGCAGACGCGGGGCATCCGCGCCAGAGACGAGCGAACGCCGCGACGTAGGCAATCGAACGCAAAACGGCCCGCCTTGCGGCGAGCCGTTGCGACCATCGAGCCCCGGAGGGCTCGATGCCAACCGCGCCAGGAGCGGCGCGGCCGAACTTCCGTCTAGCGCTTCGAGTACTGGAAGCGGGCGCGAGCGCCACGCTGACCGTACTTCTTGCGCTCCTTCTTGCGATCGTCGCGCGTCACGAAACCGGCCTTCTTGAGGGCGGGCCGGAACGAGATGTTGATCAGCATGAGCGCGCGGGTGATGCCGTGGCGAATTGCTTCCGCCTGGCCCTGCAGCCCGCCGCCGCACACGTTGACCTGCACGTCGTAGCGACCGACCGTCTCGGTCGTCTCGAGCGGCTGCCGCAGCACCATCTTGCTGGTGGCGCGGCCGAAGTAGTTATCGATGTCACGCTTGTTGATCGTGATCGCGCCCGTACCGGGCGTCATCCACACGCGAGCGATCGCCGTCTTGCGGCGACCGGTAGCGTAGAAACTCTGAGCCTTCGAAGCCATCTAGGATCTCCTACGAATTAGAGCGCGAGCGTCTCGGGCTGCTGGGCCACGTGGTCGTGAGTCGGCTTGGCGTAGACCTTCAGCTTCTTGTAGATACGGCGGCCGAGCGGTCCCTTGGGCAGCATGCCCCACACCGCGCGCTTGATCAGCTCTTCGGGCTTGCCCTGGAGCATCTTGCCGGCCGGCGTCCTGACGATACCGCCCGGGAAGAGCGTGTGGTCGTAGTAGATCTTGTCCGTGAGCTTCTTGCCGGTGAGCTTCAGCTTGTCGGCGTTCACGACGATCACGAAGTCACCCATGTCGACATGGGGCGTGTACGTGGGCTTGTGCTTGCCACGGAGCACGAACGCAATCTTGGAAGCGGCGCGACCGAGGGTCTTGCCCTCTACGTCGACGACGAACCATTTGCGCTGGCTCTCGCCTTCTTCCTTGTTGAGCAGCTTCGTCTTCGGAATCTGTGCCTGTGACATCGGTTTCTTTCCTGCCCGCTTGCTCTGCCGTCTTTGCTTTCGACGGACCGTCCCTTCTGCTCTTGCAGAGAGTGAAGAGAGGCCGCTGTTTCTACTAGTAGCCCCCATGAGTGTCAAGGCCTTTTGCAGAAAGACGGCGCGCGTCGCGCCGTGATAAGGTCGCGGAATGACCCGGGTCTCGACCATCCTGGTGGTCGACCCCTCGACCAGCGCGCGCAGCGAAGCCCAGCGTGTCCTCGCCGCCGCCGGTCACCGGGTGGCCACGTCGGGCCTCGGCGACGAGCTCGCGCGTGCGATCGAGACCGAGCGGCCCATGGTGGTCGTCCTCGAGCCGCAGCCGGAGGGCTTCGAGCCGCTCCGGCAGATCAAAAGAAACTACAGTCGCGACAACGAGTTCTGTCCCGTCCTGGTGCTGACCAGCAAG
The DNA here is from genome assembly GCA_046595695.1 of Haliangiales bacterium. GTDB lineage: Bacteria > Myxococcota_A > Polyangia > Haliangiales > SHYZ01 > JBKJOI01. The sequence continues at coordinate 2,642 of JBKJOI010000054.1, forward strand.
GCCGATGTCGCGGGCCGCGTCGAGGCCCTCGATGCCGGGGCGGACGACGTCCTGGGCAAGCCCTACGACGCGCGCGAGCTGGTGGCGCGCGTCGCCGCGCTGCTGCGCACCAGCCGGGTCGTCGACGAGGCGCTGCGCAGTCGGAGTGATCTCGAGGAGTCGGCGACCCACGATCCGCTGACCGGCCTCTACAACCAGCGCTACCTCACGACCCGCCTCGACGAGGAGTTCCGGCGCGCCCAGCGCTACCAGGAGCCGCTGTCGCTGGCCAAGATCGACCTCGACGGCTTCGAGCTGGTCAACAGCCGCTTCGGCCGCGGCGCCGGGGATCGTCTGCTCGCGACCTGCGCGCGCTCGATCGTGGCGACCTGCCGAGAGGTCGACATCGTCACCCGCGCCGGCGGCGACGAGTTCGTCGTGCTCCTGCCCAACACGCACTTCTCCGGCTCGCTCACGATCGCGGAGCGGCTGTGGAACGAGCTACGACGCGCCTCGGTCGACGTCGGCGCGGGCGCTGGCACAGCGCGCTGCGAGGCCTCGCTCGGCCTCGCCTGCTTCCCCGGCCGCGAGGTCGGCAAGCCCACCGATCTGCTGCGCTTCGCCGACGGCGCGCTCCGCCGCGCCAAGTCGGAGGGGCGCGGACGCATCTGTCTCTACCAGCACCAGGGTTACCTGCTCGAGCCCGAGCGCCACGCCGAGGCGTAGCGCGCCGCGCCGAAGCCGCCCGCGCGCTGCGATCCGCGGCGCCGCGCGCCGACGCTGAACAGACGCACTGTCATCCACCCGTGCTAATCAGGATGGGTGCGGCGCATAGGCTTTGTGTTGCGGCGGGAAAAGCCGCGGGCGCTCGCGCTCGCGGCCGATTTGGCGCCGTGGCTGGTGGGCCTAGGCCACCAAGCGTACTGCGTCGAGGACTACGCCGACGCGGTGCCGGGGGCCCGGCCGGTGCCGGAGGCCACGCTCGGGCAGCACATCGATCTACTGATCGTGCTGGGCGGCGACGGCACGCTGCTGCACGGCACCTCGCTGGTCGCCGACGCGGGCGTGCCGGTGCTGGGCATCAACCTGGGCCGCCTGGGCTTCCTGGCGCCCTTCGATCCGAACGACGCGCGCGAGGTCGTGACCTCCGCCATCGGCGGCGAGCTGGCCATCGAAGAGCGCATGCGCCTGCGCGTGGCGCTGCACCGCGGCGATCAGCACACCGGCGGCCCCGGGCTGGTCGAACGCTTCGCGCTCAATGACACGGTGATCTCGCAGGGCTCGGTGTCGCGGCTGGTCGAGCTGGCGACCACGCTCGACGGCTTCGGCGTGACCAACTACCTCGCCGACGGCATGATCATCTGCACGCCGACCGGCTCCACCGCCTATAACCTCGCCGCCGGCGGGCCCATCCTGCCGCCCTGGCAGGGTGCGTTCGTGATCACGCCCATCTGCCCGCACACGCTCACCAACCGGCCGCTGGTGGTGCCGTCGCGCTCGACGATCGGCGTGCAGCTGGTCGGTGAGTCGCGCGGCGTCATGCTCACTGTCGACGGACAGTGGGTGCACCCGCTGCTGGCCGGGGATCGCGTCGAGATCTCCAAGGCCGCGGCGGGCCTGAAGCTGTTCCGCAGCAACCGCAACTACTTCGAGATTCTGCGCCAGAAGCTCAAGTGGGGCGCGCCCAACGGCTGACCCGGCGGATCGCCGCCCAACGGACAACCATGCTCAAGCACCTGCGCATCACCAACTTTGCCATCCTGTCCGACGTGAGCCTCGAGCTCGCGCCTGGCTTCAACGTGCTCACCGGCGAGACCGGCGCAGGCAAGTCGCTCATCGTCGACGCGGTCGCGCTCCTGCGCGGCGCGCGCGCGAGCGCCGACATCCCGCGCGCCGGCGCCGACGAGGCCGTGGTGGAAGCGGTCTTCGAGCCGCCCGCCGATATGGCCGCCGAGGTCGCCGCCCGGCTCGAGGCTTCCGGTCTGCGCAGCAACCACGAAGGCGATGGCGAGGTGCTGGTGCGGCGCGTGATCTCGCGCGGCGGTCGCTCGCGCGTGCACGTGAACGGCGGGCTCACCACCGCCGGCGCGCTCGCCGATCTCGGCGCCGTGCTCGTCGATCTCGCCGGCCAGCACGAGCACCAGGGGCTCGTCGATCCGGCGCGGCACGGCGGCATCCTCGACGCATTCGGCGTCGATCCCAAGCTGCTCGCCGAGGCCGAGACCGCGTACGGCCGTGTGCGCGCGGCGGCGCAGGCGCTCGGCAGCGCGTCGGGCGACGAGCGTACGCGCGCGCAGCGCGAGGACTTCCTGCGCTTCCAGATCGAGGAGCTAGAGGCCGTGCGGCTGTCTGCGGGCGAAGAGGAGCAGCTGGCCTCCGAGCGCGAGGTGCTCAAGTCGGCGGGCAAGCTGGGCATCGCGGCCCGGCGCGGCGAGGAGCAGCTCTACTCGGCGGAGGGCGCCGTGGTCGAGGTGCTCGAGGGCCTCCTGCGCGAGCTGCAGCCGCTCGCGCTCATCGACGCGCGGCTCGACGACATGGCGCGGCAGCTGGTCGAGGCGCGCGTGCTGGCCGAGGACGCGGCGCGCGAGCTGGGGCGCTACGCCGAGGGCGTCGCCGACGACCCCGAGCGGCTCGCCGAGATCGAGGATCGCCTGCACACCATCCAGAAGCTGTGCCGCAAGCACGGCGCCGGCAGCAGCGCCGAGCTGGTCAGCGCGCAGACGGCCATGGCCAGCGAGCTCGAGGGCCTGACCCAGCACGACTCGCGCCGCGCCGCGCTCGCCAGCGAGCTCGAGGCCGCGCGCGCGCAGGCGGGGAAGATCGCGGCCAAGCTGTCCGATTCGCGCCGCGCCGCCGCGACGCGCCTCGAGAAGGCCGCGGGCGACGCGCTCGCCGAGCTGGGCATGGCGGGCGCGCGCGTCAGCGTGGCGGTCGCGCCCCGTCCGGCCGGGGTCAGCGACGACGCCGCCGAGATCACCGCGGCGCTCACCTGGGAGCAGAAGAAGCTGGGCCCGCGCGGCTGGGATCGCGTCGAGCTCATGCTGTGCGCCAACAAGGGCGAGGAGCCGCGCCCGCTCGCCAAGATCGCCTCGGGCGGCGAGCTGTCGCGCATCATGCTCGCGCTCAAGCTGGCCCTGCGCCACGCCGACAAGGTCGCCACCTACGTGTTCGACGAGGTCGACGCCGGCATCGGCGGCGGCATCGCCGAGGTAGTCGGCCGGCAGATCCGGCGCGTCGCCCAGGGCCGGCAAGTGATCTGCGTGACCCACCTGGCGCAGATCGCCGCGCTCGCCGACGCGCAGTTCCGGGTCGAGAAGTACGAGAAGGACGGCCGCGTCGAGACCGCGGTGAAGCGGCTGTCGGCGGCCGATCGTCGCGAGGAGCTGGCGCGCATGCTGGGCGGGCTGAAGATCACACCCAAGACGCGCGCGCATGCCGAAGAGCTGCTGCGGCAGGGTCGCGAGGCGTAGGCCGAAGCGGCGCGAGCAGGTCCTACAGGCGCGCGATCACCGTGGCGAGGTCCGCGCCGGCGCTCGCCTCCTGGGCTCGCATCTTCTCCATGTTGCGCGGCAGCGAGGTGCAGTAGCCGTCCAGCAGGCTGCGGGTCTGCCAGCAGCGCGCGATGGCGACCTGCTGCTCGAGCGGCGTGCGCGCGGCGGCCAGGGACTCGTGGAACGATGCCGTTGTGGCGGCATCGACGATGCCGATCTCGCCGCGGCGCGCCGCCACGCGGTCCTCGGCCGCGAACACGCGCAGCGCGCGCGCCGTCGAGACCCGCCGGCTCTCGGCGCGCGCGAGCACCGGTGCGGCCGCGCGCAGATCCGCAGCGGTGATCAGCCCGGCGTCCACGAGCTGGCGGAGTGTGCGCGCGGCTCGCGCGCGGGTGACGGCGCCACCTTGTGCCGCGTCGTCGCGGTTCCCGCCCAGGATGGCGACCGAGGCGAGCGCGACCGCCGCGTGTGCACCTCGTCCTGCGTGGGCGTCGGCGATGGCGACGAAGGCGGTCACCTGGCCGAGCACCATCGTGCGCAGCATGCGGCTCCCCACCGCGACGCTCCCGGGCTCGGGCGACTCGGCCTCCGCCTCGGCGATCACGGCCGCGACGGTGGCGCGGGCGTCGGGCGAATCGGCAATCGCGCGCACCTCGGCCGGTACGGTCGCCCAGCTCGCCGGATCGCGGAGCGCATCGCTCGCAGGACCTCGATCGTAGAGGCGCAGCGCCCTGCGGACCTCCGTCGCGCGCTCGAGGACGGTGTCGGGTGGCAATCGCTCCGTTTGGTCGGTCGTCGCGTCGTCAGGCGCGGGCGAGTCGTCGCGACCGCAGGCGGTGGGGACGATGAGAGTGAGCCACAGGGCGAGGGCGAGCGGCGTGCGCATGCAGCCGAAGACAGCAATCGCCGCGCCAGTTGCCGCCTCGAGACGATTCGCGCAGTTGCGTGCGCATCACGCCCGACGCGCTGACAGTACGTCGCGCGCGGCCCGGTGGGCGTGACGTTCTGCCCTTCGTCGACCGGAAGGAGCCCACCGCTGCTACCGTAAGCCACCGTGATGCTGCTCACGCACCCTGCCTCCCTGCTCCGCTCCGTCCTGCTACCCGCGGCGCTCGTGGCCGCGACGCTCGCGCCGCTGGTGAGCGCGCCGCGGCTCGCCCACGCGTGCCTGTGGGACCGGGACACGCTCAAGGAAGAGTCGCTCGGCCAGCGCGACGTCGTGGACGTCGTCTCCGGCCGCGTGCTCACCCACTCGCGCTACTTCTACGAGCAGAAGGTCGTGTACACCGAGCCGCTGGTCGCGCGCGACGACGCGCCCGCCGAGCGCTTCGACGATCTCGCCGTCGCCTACTTCAAGCTCGGCCGCGTGGACGATGCCCTCGCCACGCTCGCCGCGAAGGAGAAGCGCTTCCCCGGCCAGTACACGACGGCCGCGAACCGGGGCAGCTTCCTGGCCGCCAAGGGCGACCTCCCGGGCGCGCTCGCGCAGCTGCGCGCCGCGGTGAAGATCAATCCCGACGCGCACTTCGGGCGCGAGAAGTACCAGATCCAGTTGCTCGAGTTCGTCGTGCGCGTCGCCAAGGACGGCAGCCTGCCCGAGCGCGAGAACTTCCTCAGCCTGCCGATGGACGTCGACAACTACCAGTTCGTGCTGAACGCCAAGAAGAAGATCGGCCCGGGCAAGGCGGGGCCCGAGCTGCCCGCCGACGTGAAGTCGGGCATCGTCGGCATGATCCGCTTTGGCGGCGGCGACGCCAGCCCGCACCTGTGGTTCGGGCTCGGCATCGTGGTCGCCTGGCAGGGCGACAAGCACCTGGCGGTGCGCGCCTTCCGCCGCGCCGAGCTGCTCGGCCACCCGCTCGCCGCCGCGCACGCGAAGATCCTGGTCCGCGCCGTCTCCGATCTGAACCCGCGCGGCAAGGGCGACGTCGACGCGCTCTGGGCCAAGGTCGCGCCCGAGCTGGACGCCGAGTGGAGGAAGGGCGAGGCCTGGGTCGCTCGTCAGCAGGCCGCCGAGGACGCGCGCCTGCACAAGGGCAAGTACAAGGCGGTCTTCGGCTACTGAGCGCGGACCCAGGGCCCGCCGATGGCTCGGGATCGCGGTCTACAGCGCCTTCAGCGGCACGGTGTCAGCCGCCTACATCCGCGCCGCGCCTGGAGTTTTGCTTCGGGCTCCGCGCTCGTGCTAACAGTTGATGCTCGAATGACCGGCAAGCGGAGGAGAGGGAAGCGCACGCGCGCGCAGCGCATGAAGGGCACCATCGCCCTGGGCGGTGTGTTCGCGTTGCTCGTGGGCGTGAACATCTACGTGTTCTTGCTGCGCCCGGGCAACGTGACCGACCTGCAGAATCGCGTCGAGCAGAGCCGCACCGCGCGCGAGCAGGGGCTGCCTGGCACCGCGGGTGGCGGGCTCAAGCTGCCGCGCATGCCGCTTTTGAGCGGCAATGCCGGACACGACGCTCCGGGCGCGACCGCTCCCGCTGCCAGCGCCGGTGCGGTCGCCGCGCCCGGCTCGGCCATGCCTGGCCGCCGCGTCGACGGCAAGGTCCAGGGCGGCGACACCATGGGTGCGATCCTCGAACGCGAGGGCCTCACCCGCACCGAGGCCGCCGAGGTCGTCGATGCGCTCGACGACGCGCTCGATCTGAAGGGCATCCGCCAGGGCCAGCCTTACGCGCTGACCCTCGACGACCAGGGCAACGTAGTCGCGTTCGAGTACCGGGTCTCGGCCGCGATCCTGGTGCGCGTCGAGCGCGACGGGGCGGGCAAGCTCAAGGCCTTTCGCTCCGAGACCAAGACCGAGGTCCAGGTGCAGGAGGTCTCGGGCGTCATCGCGACCTCGCTCTACGACGCGATCCGCTCGCGCGGTGAATCGACGCAGCTGGTCGCCGAGCTCGCCGACCTGTTCGCCAGCGATATCAACTTTTTCATCGACACGCACCAGGGCGACCGCTTCGCCATCGTTGTCGAGAAGCTGTTCCTGGACGGCGCCTTCTGGAAGTACGGCCGCATCCTGGCCGCCGAGTACCACGGCAACGTGGGCACCTACCGCGCCTTCTGGTGGCAGGGCGCGGGCGTGCCCAAGGGCGCCTATTTCAACGAGAAGGGGCAGAGCCTGACCAGGTCGCTGCTCAAGACGCCGCTCAAGTTCGCGCGCCTGTCCTCGGGCTTCAATCCGCGCCGCATGCACCCGGTGCTGCACCGCGTGAAGGGTCACTTCGGCACCGACTACGCCGCGCCCACCGGAACGCCGGTGTGGGCGTCGGCGGGCGGCAAGATCTCGAGCGCCTCGCGCGCGGGCGGCGCCGGCAACATGGTCGTGATCGATCACGGCGGTGGGCTGCGCACCTACTACATGCACCTGTCGAAATTCGCCAAGGGCCTGCGCGCCGGCCAGAGCGTCGAGCAGAAGCAGGTCATCGGCTACGTGGGCACGACCGGCCTGTCGACCGGCCCGCACCTGCACTTCGGCGTGCAGCAGGGCGGCAAGTGGGTCGACTCGCTCCGGCTGCAGCCGCGCCGCGCGGCGCCGGTGCCCAAGGGCAGCCTGGGTGCGTTCCAGCTGACGATCGCGCCGCAGGTGGCCGCGCTCGAGCGGCTGCGGACTACGCCGCCCGCGCAGCTGACCGCGGGCACCGAAGCCAGCTCCGGCTCCGCGCAGCTTCGTTAGCGGCGCGCGTTTCGCGACAGCCGGGCGCGCGTTTCGCGACAGCCGGGCACGCGTTTCGCGAGCGTTTCGCGCACCCGCACCCGCGCGCATCGTGTGTGAACGTCACGATGCGCGAACGCGGCGCTGGCGCGCACCTCGATCGTGGTACAGCATTGAGGACATGCTGCGGCTCGTGCTGGGACTCTTGAAGGGCGGGGTGATCGGGGGCGGACTCGGTTACGCCGCGTATCGCCTGGGCCTCGGGCCTGGCTGGGGCTGGCTGGTCTACGGCGCCGTCGGGTTCGCCGTGGGCTTCCTGGTCGGACGACCGTTCTGGTCGCATCTCTTCGATAAGAAGAGCACCGTCTGGACGTCGATCCTGAAGGCCATGTTCGGCTTCGGTGTCGGAGTCGGACTGTGGGCGATCGGCGCCAAGGCCGTGGGCGATCCCGTGCTCGCGCTGGCCGGCGAGGCCCACCCGCTCACCCAGTGGCAGCCGATCTTCGGCGCGATCGTGGGCGTGCTCTACGGCGCCTGGGTCGAGATCGACGATCCGCCGGTCAAGAAGGCCAAGGACGACAAGCCGTCTTCGGCCGCCCCGAAGAAGGCGTAGCGCCAGGCCTCCCTCGGCGGCGATTCAGAGCTCGGTCTCGATGGCGACGCCGACCAGCGTCGTCGATGCGTCGAGCCCGCCGCGCGCGGCCGGCGCGTCGCCCTGGGCCAGCGGCGCGATGACCGCCGACGACCCGGGGTCGATCCGGACCGCGCTGCCGGGCGCGTACGAGACGCCCAGCACCACGGAGTAGTCACCCTGGCGCACGGTCGCGCCGAGCGCGACGGTGTGCGCGTCGAGTACCGGCAGCGCGGGGGACTGCGACCCACGCGTGACCACGCCGCGCGCGTACGACCAGCCCGCGGTCAGGGTGAGGAAGCCGGGCACGGCGTCGGCATCGAGCGCTGCGCCCAGGCTCCAGCCGTCGCGCAGCGTGGCGCCGAGCGGAACCGCGGTCAGCGGGCCGCTCCCGGCCCCGTCGAAGGCCAGGGTCACGCCGTCGATGCGCCAGGTCGGCGTCGCGGCACCGCCGCGCGCGACCGCGGCGGAGGTCTCGAGCGAGAGCCGCTCGCCGAAGAAGCGCACGCCGGCGCGCGCGACGACCGGGCCGGGCAGCGAGATCGTGGCGCGTGCTCCCGGCGCGACCGTCGCGGTCACGTAGCGCTCGCCGCCGGGCGGGCGACCGCGGCTATCGCTGAGCGTCGGCGTGCCGGTGAGCTCGGCGCCTGCCGTCCACGAGATCGCCACGGCCAGCTCGAGGGGCGCGTCGAGCGGCGCGATGAGCACGCCGACCGCGCCGCCGGGCACGAACCCGCGCGCCGAGGTCTCGAGCTGCAGATCGAACGCGGTCGCCAGGTTGGGCACCGAGGTGATGGGCCCCTGGCCGCCCCAGATCGAGCGCGCCTGCGAGGCCTCGACGTGGAGCAGCCACGCCGACGCGCCGAGCGCCAGCCAGGGCAGGGCGCGCACGGCGGTGGCGGCGGCGGCGCCCCGCGAGCGCAGCGAGAGCGCGCCGGCGGCGTAGCGCGCCGGGTAGCGCGGGCGATCGGCCTGGTCCTGGGCCTCCGACTCGACGACCAAGGCCGGGTCGGGGGTCGGCCAGGCGAACGACAGGTCGGTCGGCTGCAGCCACGAGACGCCCACGACGACCCGCTCGCCCAGCCCGCCCTGCACCGCCAGCGCCGGCACCACGCTCGGCCCGGCGAGCTGGCGCGCCTCGGCGGGCGACGGGTTGAAGCTCTCCGCGCTGCGGAAGCTGCCGCTTCGGGTGACCCATGTGAGCCCCAGCTGCACGCGCCAGGCGGACCGGCGCGCGAGGCCGGCGGGGTTCAGCCAGAGCGACGCGCCGTCGTCGGCGGCGACGACGCCGCTGCCGGCGCGGCCGACCGTGGACGGTGCGCCCGCGCCGGGCAGGTCGAGCGTCTGCGCGGAGGCAGCGCGCGGCGCGGCGAACGTGGCGAACGCGACGAACGCGACGAACGCGACGCGCGCTGCGATCGCGACGAGCGGATGGACGCGGCCCGCGCGCGCTGCGATCGCGACGAGCGCGGCGGGCCGGACACGGGGCACGCGCGCAGCTTACTGCGGATCGGCGGGCGTCGTCTGCGTCTGCGTCGGCGTGGGCGGCGTTGCCTGCGGCCTCGTCTGCGCCGGGCGCGGCTCGGCGGCGCGCGCCGAGCAGGTCGTGCACTTTTGCCGGGCCTCGACGCACGACGCCTTCGAGTTGGCGCACTTGCGGCGCGCCCAGTCGTCGTCCTTCAGGTCGTCGGCGATGCGGCAGATGTTCTCCGCCGCGTCGCAGATGTAGTCGGCGAGCGTGCAGGTGTCACGGCAGAGCTCGGGCACGGGCGCCGTGCTCTGCGCGATGTGCTTGCCGGGCGCGTCGTAGAAGATCTGCACCCAGTTCTCGCGCGGCGTGGGCTCGAGGCCCATCTCGCGGCGCCAGTCGAGGATCCGCCCGTCGAGCATGAGGATCTCGGCGCGCTCGGTCTCGTGCGGAGCGGCCGGGGGGCTGCTGCCCGCGGCGCAAGCCGCCAGCGCGAGCGCGAGCGTCGTGCCCAGGGCGAGCAGAAGCATGCGGGGATGCGCGGCGGTCACTTCATCGCCTCCTCGTAGACCCTGGCCTGGACGCGCATGTTGATGTCCTGGCCGCGAGCATACGCCTCGATCGCCCGGCGCGACTGGATCCTGACGGCGGCAGCGTCCTCGAGCAGCGCGGCACGCGCCTCGTGCAGCTCGCCGCGTACGTTGTACAGGTTGGCGAGGAAGAAGCTGTCGCGAGTGGCGCTCACCAGGCCCTCCTCGACGACGCGCTCGGCCTCGTCGAGGCAGCCGGCGGCCAGGTACAGCTTGCCCAGGCGCGCGCGCGCGTCCAGGCGGACGTCATCGCCCTCGGGCGCGCCGGGCGGGAAGCGCACCAGCAGCACCTTGGCGACCTCGGCGATCACGGCGTCGGTCGAGCCGGGCGTGGGCTTTGGGGCATCGCGAAGTAGGACGTCGGCACGGTGGTGAAGATTCTGTGCCTCTTCCAGGGCGGCGAGCAGCTCGGCGGAGACCGTGGCGCCCTCGGGCACGCGCTCGGCGGCGGGCGCGTCGACGCGGCTGCGCTCCTGGCAGGCGGTCAGCGCGAAGGCGACCAGCGCGCAGGTGAACAGGGCGCTGAGTGTGATCCCGCACACATGCCGGAGGCGGTGGCTGGGGCGCTTCATCGGGTGCCCCCGTTCCGGTGCGCGGCGCGGCGGTCGGCGACCAGCGCGTCGAGGCGCGCGCTCGCGTCGCCGGCCTGCGGGCGTGGGATGGGCCCGCCGATCACGGCGTCGGTCGAGCGCAGCGTGGCCGTAGGCACCGGCGCGCGGGTCGGGGCCTGGACCTCGGGCGCGCGCAGCCACAGCGCCAGCGCCGCCGCAGCCGAGACCGCTGCGACGGCCCACGGCAGCGCGCGGCCGAAGCGGCTAGGACGACGCCGGGTGACCCGCGCGGGCGGAATGGTCGTCGGGCGGCGCGCGGTCACCGGAGCGGTCGGATCGCGGCGGCCGAACACGGCGTCGAGCAGGAGCTTCTCGCGCTGCGGCGCGAGGCCGGCCTCGCCCAGCGACGCGTGCAGCGCCGTGGCGGTCTCGAGCAGCGCGCGCTCCTCGGTCTTCATGGCCGGCGGCGCTGACCGGCCCTCGAGCATGTCGCCGGTCAGCCGGGCCAGCGACGCGGCCTGCGCGCGCTCCTCGGCCGACGCGGGCGCCTCGCCCAGCGCGAGGAGCTCGTCGGGCGGCTCGCGGTCGCGCGGCCCGCTCACG